>JAFAAT010000060.1 GCA_023426425.1 Bacteroidota bacterium
CACTATGCTCGTCGAACTGGGCAAGGGAAACTTTTCTGCCCGCACTGAAGTTACAGATGATGACGACCCTTTTAATATCGTACTCTCGGGCTTGAATATGCTCGGTGAGGAGCTCTCTGGTTACAGGCAGAAGCTGAACGAAAACTCGGCACTGCTTGAGGAGACCTTTCAGAATATTAGCGAAATCGTCTGCTCTATCGAGGTGCCCTGCGCCGGTTCCGGTCATGCAAGGTTTGAATTTATCAGTCCAAGGGTGAAATGTCTTCTCGGCTATGAGGAAGCAATGATCTACAACGATGCTTCTCTATGGTTTTCTGCAATTCATCCGGGGGATATGGGAGTGATAGAGCAGGGGCTGGAACAATTGCTGAGAGGCGAGCAGGTTTCCTGTGAATATCGCATCCGGCACAAGGACAAGGATTACTATTTCTGGGTCGAAAGCATTATGTCTCCGGTGCCCTCACCATCCGGACAAGGCTGCAGGGCTTTTTGTACCGTGCGGGATATCACTTCCAGGGTGGAGGCGCAAAAAGAACGCGATCGCCTGATCCTTGAGCTTAATGCTAAATACAACGAGCAGATGCAGTTTACCTATATCGTTTCCCATAATCTTCGGTCACCTGTCGCGGGCATTTTGGGCGCCTGTGAACTATTCAATTATCCGTTGTCAGATGAAGAGCAGAAACAGGCGCTGATCCATATTCGCGAAGCTGCTGGCAGACTCGACAACCTCCTTCGCGACTTGAATACTATACTATCTACAAAGTCGCAGCTTCATGAACGCTTTGAGGAATTCTCTTTAGAGGATGTCGTCGACAGCGTCAGGGCAATGCTCACTGAACAAATAAAACAAAGTGCTGCTTTCGTAGAAGTAAACATAGCTCAGGGAGCAGACCGGATGAAGAGTATCAAAGGTTACATTCAAAGCTGCATCTACAACCTTGCTTCAAATGCCATCAAGTACCGCCGAAAAGATGTGCGTCCTGAGATAAAAATCCACATCTGGTACGAAAGTGGCTTTAAGTACATCCGGGTATCAGACAACGGCATGGGTATTGATCTTGAAAAACATGGTGATCAGCTTTTTGGCCTCTACAGGAGATTCAATACCGAACTGGATGGGAAGGGGTTGGGATTGCATATGACAAAGGTGCAAATTGAAGCCATCGGCGGAATCATCTCTGTAGTCAGCAATCCCGGGGAAGGCAGTACTTTTACAGTTGTAGTGAAGGACGAGCTGCAGGGTGTGCAGGTATAAAAACTACTGATTATGAGGATGACTCTTTTAGGCTTAGCGTTATTTTTCGCCGCCTGCGGTGATGGTACTAAGAATGAGAATGTAACCAGCGAAGTTCTTGAAGCCGCGGGTGAACTTACAGCCAGTACGCCGGATACTTTATGTTACTACCGGACGGAAGGTACTACAAACCAGGACACAGCCCTTGTGCAGTTGATCCTCAATGGTGATGAAGTAATAGGTCGTATGATGAACCTGCCTCACGAAACCGATTCAAGAGTGGGTAGGCTCAAGGGTACGATCAAAGGGGACTATATCAATGCACAATGGGTTTACATCGCAGAAGGAATGATAGATTCTGTAGACGTTTCTTTCCAGATGCGGAAGGATGGCCTCCTGCAAAAGCCAAACTCCTTTGATCCTGAAACGGGAAGAGAGTTCCTTTCCGACACTGCTTCTTACAACCTGGAATTCACCCCCACTGCCTGCGATATTTCTCCGCTTTTTACCTACGACCTGACGAAGATGGGATTGTAACGGCATACATTGTACCTGAGACGGGCAATCGCCCGTCTCTACGACGTGTCATTTCTCTGCGTTCTCTGTGGGCTCACCGTGTGCTCTGTGTAACTTACCCTCGCGCCATCCTCTCTGTGTAACTCTGCGCCTCCTCTCCGTCCAGTGTGTAATCTTTAACACCCGTACTGATCACCTCATTCCTTGCACAAAAAAAGCCCCGGAACTTTCCGGGGCTCTGAAAGGGACTGTTTAGGTGCCTATTGCTTATTCACTTTGATCGTTTCAGAACGTGCATCATCAGCATACCTGATGAAATACACACCTTGTGCAAGACCAGACATGCTGATCTGCGTTTTGTCTTCTTCGATCGCAATTGTCCGGATCACCTTACCGGTTACATCCGTCAGGCTTACAGTTGCATTGTCAGCTCTGCCGGTTACAGCAATGTGCAGGATCTGGTCAACAGGATTCGGATATGCATTCACAGTAAACGCGCCTGTCACTGTTGCTTCCACCACTTCTGAATAGAAATAGCTGCCGTCTCTGTTGACTAGCTTAAGCCGGTAGTAGTTTGTGCCCGCCACTGGTGACTCATCCCAGTAGGTGTACACACCTGGCCTGCCAGTTGCAGACAGAACTTCCAGTTGCCTGAAACTATTACCATCCGTGCTGCGCTCCAATTCAAACTTATCACCAGCCTGCTCCGATGCAGTTTGCCAGATAACCTGGTTTCTCGCACCTGCATTCTCTGCCTTGATAGATAGCAGTTGAATTGTCAGCGGGCTGTTGCCTGCATTGATAAAGAAATTAGAGAAGCTCGAGGTCTGTGCCTGAACCCAGCTCACCCCATTCACGCTTCCGGAAGCTGTTTGTGGCAATAGCGAGTTAGTTCCGGACGCGGGCAGGTAATCTTCTGTACAGGTAGCGCCGGTTTGCTTCGTCACGTTGAGGTTTGACAGTGTTGCGGTAGCATCTGCTCCCTGCAACGCCGTCAACTCAGCATCTGTAAAGAAGAACTGTACATCAACCGGAGTTGAAACCGTTGAGTTGATGATATGATAGTTGCGATTCAGATAGAAAAGACCTGCGGGTGCTTGCCTTGGCGCACCTGTTTCCACAGTCACGCTTCCTTCATAGTCAGCTCCGGCGCCACCAGCAGGATTCCTCACCAGGGCCACAAGGTGTCCTGTGGTAGTAAGCAGTGGAACCCATCCGGTGTAGCTTGTATTTCCTGCAACTGGTGTAGCTATGTCGTCACAGCTCAGCGGACCTGCAGGCAACATAGAGCTGGTGAGTTCGTCGACCGCAATACAGAAAGTACCAACATCTGAAGTCGACCATCCATCCACCTGTACATAGTAGGTCTGGCCGCTGGTCAGTCCTGTAGCATATAGTGTCGAGTTGTAGTTGATTGTATTACCACCGTCTTCGTCACACGAGATAATTGTGAAGGTATTGTAGTCATTCACATTGGTCGCTGAGAACAGTGCAATTTTGGTATCCTGGTTTGTTCCTGCCGGTGCAATATCTGTAGTTACTCGCACTGCCCCGCTTGCAGGAGCACTGAAGCTAAACCATACTGTGTGATGGCCCGTAGAGTAGTCATTACAGTTAGGATAAGGTTCTCCTGGCGACTGACTTGCATTCACGTTCGAGTAGATGTTTCCGGTACACCCTGCGCCGACAACCAGGGGAATGGCACCACCAGCACCATCCTGCATTATAAAGCTTATGGTAGTCCAGCTGGAGTATCCGGCTGCACCACAGTCTGTACGCACGTGCAGGTAATATGTGTTAGGAGTGGTAAGTCCCGTAACAGTAGCCGTAGTGCCACTTACCGGCGTGCCTGCTCCTGTTGGACTTGTACTGTTCTGATCCACCACATATTCATATCCTGCGGCTCCGGTAACAGCATTCCACGAAACTGTCGCTGTTGTGCCCGAAGCGCCAACACCTGCAAGTCCTGTAGGTGCCATACAGGCAGGTGGAGGTATGATCGTCACTGTGTAATCATGTACTTCACCATAGTCATAGCTTGTGCATGGATCAATTGATCCTGGTGTCTGATTATACGCCAGCCGCACGCGCATCCTGTGTGTGCCCAGTGTGGCCGTTGAAGGGATGGTGATGCTATACGGCGTTAAAACGTCCAGAATATTACTTGCAGTTCCCACTTCGTCAGTAGCATCGAAGACGCCGTCATCGCCAAAGTCAACCCAGATTCTTGCAAACTCGAGTGAACCATAATTGGACGACATGTCACCGTTGTAGGTCAGACCCTGAGCCAGTTGCACAGCTGGCTGTGCGGTACGATCATCATAGCCTCCCGTAGAACATCCAGTGGCCAGATCGTTAAAGCTCGTTCCGTTTTCACCTGTCAGTGTAAAATCATTGATATCATCACCATCGTTACATGCAGTCACCCACTGCGGCGTGCAATAACACTGTGAAGCAAGATTCTGCGACACCGCTACCACGTTGGAAATATCAGTGAGTCCGCCATTGGTGCAGGTGATGAGCAAACGGTAGTCTGTTGCCGCAGTCTGATTATTCACCACGTACGTCACGTTGGTGGCACCAGTGATATTCGACCAGGTGTTTGCACCCGTTGGCGATTCCTGCCACTGCAGTACGATTCCTGTGCCGACTGTTTGACCGGTAACGCTTAGCGTAAATGGCACGCCAGCACAAATCGACGAGGGGCCTGATGCCGTACCGGCAACAGGGGGGCCACTGCAGGCTGCCGCCGCAACAATATTCACCACATAATCTTCCGTCTCGTAGTCATAAAATGGCTCACAGGCTTCACTTGCCAGGTAGTCTGTCCAGTAATATCTAACCCGCAGACCAGTGAGTCCGGGCACAGCAGTTGCAGGTACGGTAAAGCTGCCTGTGGCAGAATTTCCACTCGTAACAAGGTCTACAAACTCTGATGCATCAAATGTGCCACTTTGATCAAAGTCTATCCACGCATCTGAATACATACTTCCGTATAGGTGGTCAGTATTCAGGGTATAGGTTACCGTTTGCACCAGGTCAGCAGTTGTGTTGGTCGTAGTTGGCCAGAACAATGTATAGCCTAGTGGTGAAACCGTATTGGTAGGATTATTCAATGTTGTAGAAACAATCTCAACACCTGTCAATTCGTCTGTAGCAAAGTCATTCAATGTCACACCGGTATTCGGTCCGCAATAGCATAAGTAGAATGGGCTCACTGCAACCGTAATTACGCCGCTAATATCGGATAAGCCTCCGTTGGTGCAGGTAACTACTGCCCTGAAGTCCATGTCAGCGGTAATACCGGGTATCGTCGCCAAGGCTGAGGTGCCACCGGCAACTGAAGTCCATGTGTTCGCACCAGCAGGAGATTGCTCCCACTGAATGGTCAAACCGGTAGCCTGCGTGTAGCCATTAAGTTGAAGATCGAACGGTGAGTTTGCACAAACAGAGGCTGGACCTGAAGCCGTTCCTGCAACCGGATTGGAAGAACAGGCTACCGAAGGCAGAATGTCCACCAGGTAGTCTTCTGTCTCCCCGTAACCAAAATATCCACAAGGAGATGTGCTGCTACTGCCATTTTCCTCCATGATTACACGCATCCGCGTCTGTCCGGCAGTTGCTGTAGCAGGAACAGAAATAGTTCCTGATACTAAATACCCTGGTGCAGGCTGGTAGTTGAAGCCATCTTCAAAATAGGCTTCTTCTCCCGGATCACTGAAATCGCCGTTCTGGTTGTAGTCAATAAATATTTTCACCGCACCAGGATATGCGGATCCGCAGGACCCTGCACTCACAGAGAAAGGCATGCTGGTACCCTGCATCAGCTGAATGGCAGTTACTGTCGTGGTGTAGTCAGCATACGATGGTGCCACTCCCGGGCAGGAAGATGAATTGTTGACATTTCCCATCGTCACATTCAGAATCTCGCCGTCTCCGTCGTTTGTGGCCCCTGAAGGACAGTAACAGTTAATGAACGGACTGATGTTAACTGTTACGGTATTGGAATAATCAGTAAGCCCGCCGTTCGTACAGGTGATTAGAAGACGAAAGTCGGTGGGCGATGTAATTCCGGGAAGGGTAGAAATGGGATTCGTAGCGCCGGGGACGTTCGACCAGGTGTTGGCACCTGCTGGAGATTGTTCCCATTGAAATGTCAGATCAGAACCGATAGTGTATCCGCTAAGAGAGAGTGTAAAAGGTGTGTTACTGCACACGGAGGCAGGAGCCGAAGCTGTTCCCGCTGTTGGCGCGCCTGAACAGGGCGTTCCGGGAGTGTAGGTAATCCTGATCGTAGGGCGGTAGTCGCCATACCCATTATCCAGAGTGGTTCCTGAAGTGGTAGGGCTGCTGTTAGCAACTCCTATGGCCATTCCCGTGGCGCTGTTAATGTAAAAGTAGTTTGCATCGGTAGCCGTACCACTCTTTACATGTTCTGTCGCAATCTTAAGATTGCCTCCATTATACACGAATGGTGTGCTAAGAGTAAACGACTCATACATGTTGGCTGTGGCAGTAAACGACTGCGTTGTGGAGGCATAGACCTGTGTGGCAGAGGCAATGACATTACCCCAGTTGGTTGCCGATAGTGAAGAGCTTGCGGTGTTTTCCAGCCAGATGTTGAAGGTGTTGTTGCCGGTAATGGTTCCGTTGTTTTCCTTCAGCCATTCAACCTGGGTAATAACTGAACCGGACGGGATGCCAAGTTCTGAGGCTGTGTAGAGATAGGCATAGTTCGAGTAATTGAACGATGAGCCGGAAGAGCTGCGATAGTAAGGTCCGTAAAAATAGTCTGAACTACCACTGGTGGCTCCTATCACAACCTGCTGGGCTGATGCCGGGACAGTCAATAGAAGAGCGACTAAATAGAACAGACTTTTGAAGCAGGGTAAAGTTCTTCTAATCATGGGAATAATTTTGGTTTGATGCCTACTCTGTAAGGTTTTCGGCTTCCCCTTTGTCAGAAAAAAAAGCTACAGGTGCAGCGATTCAGCTACATCTCTCAGGTCGGTTCACCTGATGTGTTACGGCTTGTTAGCTGCAGCAGACGATGTAAAGTCAGGAAAAGAATAAAGGACTGGAAATGAAAACAGTGTAGGTCTGAGCCGGGTAATTTGCTTCATGGGTAACTTGGTTTGTGCGTGAACAATAATTCACCAGATCATGCATCGCCTGATCTCCTCTGGGTATCTCACACCTTAAAAGACGTACCGTAGAATGAATTCGTTTGTTTTCATTAAAAAGAATCTCGAAATGTTACACCCAGCCCGCAGATATCCAGGACCTTACGGTCCAAAAAAAAAATGCTTTCTTACCCCGGTGCAAGCTGTTGTGATGAAAGTTTATTCCCGCCTGTTGCCTCAAATTGGTGACTACTTTGAAACAAGGCAACTCTTGCCACCTTCAGTCAGCCGGCAAGTAAAAGAAGAGCCAAACACTACTCGCGCCGCACACGCGCGCAACGTCCCCCTCGTTCCTCCCGACTGGCCGCAGGCCGCCTGCCCGAACCCACCGGGGCGGGCCTGCCCGAACACATAGCGGGGCATCACTATTGATCCTTCCATTGCTCGCGCAGGAAATTCGCCCGAAAAGGATCTGTCGCTCAGCCACAGTCACGCCTCTAAAACGATAATTTAGCCGTTTACTCACGAAGTCCACTTGCGTCTATACTCTCCCGTTAGAAGTAGAAATTCTTAGTTAGGCAGCACAGTAATTCTGAAGCTACATCGAGCGACCGCCGCCATCCTTTTACTCCCGACACTTCGGGAACGGCGTCCCTGCCTGCCGGCAGGCAGGTTTGATGCCTGCCCGGCTGACCAGACGGGGCGGCCGTCTTTTTTGGTTCTTTTTGGACGAGCAAAAAGAACATCAAACTGCGGAGCATTTAGCGGCGGCGCCCTTTTTACCGAACGCAACGGGCTGGCTTGCGCCAAACTGGTTAGGGGCCGGGAGGCCCGTCCCTAAAGTCCCTCGCGATTAACAATTAACAATTAACAATTAACAATTAACAATTATCAACTATCAATTCTCCAGATACTGCACCATCTGCACCGGATCCATCTTCCCCATCCTTACCATCCTCTCCATCGCCGCCTCAACTCTATGTTCACCCTCCACCACAACTATGATCACCGGCCGCTTTCTCTCATCCCTAAAGCTGATAATCTGCTCCCGCGCAGGCTTTATCTTCTTCAACTCCGGAAACTTCTTCTTCAAGGCCTTGAAGTTCGCAGCATGCCCTGAGTGAATCACCACCAGCTGCGTCTCCTCGCTTTGCGACAACCTACTCTGGCTGATCTGATGAAGAATAGGGTAGGAACTGTTCATAGAGATCACCCTGAAACTTTTCTGAAGACAATTACTGATCCGCTCATATTGCTGATGATCTTTGGCATCTGTATAAAAACTAACCGCATTGAGCAGGTTCTGGTAATTATAGATAGCATCCGGAAACCGCTGCTCAAACAACTTGATCGCTTCACCTGCAAATGCGCCGTCAATCGTCTTTCCGTCTTTGATGTACTCTTTAACCATTGGGTACAGCGCTCTTCCAAATCCATCTATATACTCGTCATTATACCAGCTGCCGGTGTCCTTCGCTCCGGTCAGGTATTCATATGCCCAGCCATTCCCGGTAGCAGTGGCCAGCGCCTCGTCAAAATAATTATGCGCATAAACAGCATAGGGAGAACTGTTCTCAGCAAATGCCTGTTCCAGCTCTTCCTGCACTGCCACCCTTTGCTCGTCATACAATACATGCCCGATTTCATGAGCCACCACGCCCATCATTTCCGGTCCAGCACTGGCCTCAGTTAGCACGCCCAGTGCCAATGCATTAGCCTGCGGTGAGGCGGTAGTATTCCCACGGGCACCAGGAATGCCAAAGACTGCTACGGTAAAGGGCTGATCCTTCTGCCAGGTGCTGCCGTAAAATCGGTTGACCCTTGAAAAGATCTCATCCATCTGAAAAGCATATTGCTGCAGGTTCCTGATCTGTTTTTGTACGGCTTTGTTATAGCCAGTCCCCATCATCCGGTCAAAGAACCTGGCGGCTTCAGGCATCAATGCCTTAAGCCCAAGCCACTGCTCATTCGGTACCATGCCGGACACCCGCTGCAGAAATGCATTTACATCATCGGTCTGCACCGCTGCATTTTTTATCAGTTCCATGGTGGAGTGGGGGCGTTGCCTTTTCTCAGGGTAATAATTGAAAACATAGTTGAACTCGAGTTGCAGATTCCGGTATCGCTCCGCCATAGCGGCAAACGTTGCAGCCTCACCCTCAGGAACCTGGCTGCGGATATATTCCCTGTAGGTGACCGAGCTATGCGGATCATCCGCAGCCGCCTGTAGAAAATTCAGCACCGAAAGAGGATAGCTCTCTTTGAACTGAACGATGGTCTGTGCCCTGCCCTGGAACACCGTAAAGAGGAATGTCACAAATACTAGCTGTCTCATTTCCGAAATTGATCAGATAAAATTAATGAAAAGGCTAAAGGGTAGGATGAAAATCAGGTGGGTGAGCCTGATCTGCACAGAAAGATGCAAGCGTCGGCATTTCTGCTGTTAGTTATGGTCATAAGGTTATAGCCAGGAGCAGGGTACAACTGTTCTGGAATGACGAGCACACATTAAGATTCACTGTAGATTCCGGACCATGTTGACCCACCGTTCCGGATCATGTTGACCCACCATTCTGGATCATGTTGACCCACCCTGTTTTATCCCGGCTGCTATATCGCGAACCGTGATTCCGGGATGTTGACCCACCCACCTCAGCGGAAAAACTAGCAGATTCTGGCATGTTGACCCACC
>JAFAAT010000064.1 GCA_023426425.1 Bacteroidota bacterium
CCTTTCTACGATAAGTCCTTGTATTTCACCGGCTTCGTTCTTTGCCCATACTACTGCAATTTGCGCAAACGGCGCGTTTGAAATCCACATTTTAGCACCGTTGAGGACTACATGGTCACCGGCGTCGGTGAAGCGCGATTCCATTCCGGCGGGATTGGAGCCGTGATTAGGTTCTGTGAGACCAAAGCAGCCCATCCATTCACCGGAGGCGAGTTTGGGAAGAAACTTCTTTTTCTGTTCCTCACTTCCGAACTTGTAGATAGGGAACATAACCAGGGAACCCTGTACGGAGGCTGTGGAACGGACGCCGGAGTCACCCCTTTCCAGTTCCTGCATCATGATGCCGTAGGAGGTGTAGTCGAGACCAGCGCCGCCATATTCCTGTGGTACGAAGGGACCGAAGCAGCCAAGTTCACCGAGACCCTTTATAATCTGGTTGGGAAACTGGGCTTTTTGGGCATATTCCTCAATAATTGGGGAGATTTCCTTTTTGACATAAGATCTGACAGAATCACGGATTAATTTATGTTCATCGCTAAGTAATTCATCTACAAGGTAGTAGTCAGGATGCTGGTATAAATCTTTTTGCATAAAATGTTAAAGCTTGGCTAAAGGAGCGGGCAAAGGTAGCAATTTTGACAATTGATAATTACTTTTGCAGGCTGTACTATCTTTTGATGGATTTTGTCGATCCTCTATAGCACTATCAAAGAAATTCATAATCCTTGAACATACTATCTGCCGTCTATATTGTCGTGTTAAATCGCAGCACAGAGCGAAAAGTACGGAATATAGCGCATAATAGGGAACAGTTTTTGAGGCAATCTAATATGTATAGACCAGACAATAAAACGAACCCGATCCCCGTTACTTGTATTAGTTATTAAATTCTAAACCAAATATACATATGAGGCAGCTAAAAATTGCCACCCAGATTACTAACAGGGACTCACAGGCGGTAGAAAAGTACCTCCAGGAGATTTCGAAGATTTCGATGATTACTCCTGAGGAGGAAACGACCCTTGCCCAGCGAATCCGGATGAATGACCAGAGAGCGCTTGAGAAACTTGTTAAGTCGAATCTGCGTTTTGTTGTATCCGTTGCAAAGCAGTATCAGCACCAGGGCTTGTCTTTGAGTGACTTGATTAATGAGGGAAACCTTGGATTGATTAAGGCTGCACAGCGTTTCGATGAGACGAAAGGTTTTAAGTTTATTTCCTATGCTGTGTGGTGGATCCGCCAGTCGATACTGCAGGCTTTGGCTGAGCAGGGACGTCTGGTTCGTCTTCCTCAGAACAAGATTGGCACTTACAACAAGGCCAACAAAGCTTATATAGCATTTGAGCAGGAGCACGAGCGTGAGCCATCGACTGAAGAACTGGCAGAGATCCTGGAGATGAGCGAGACCGAGATCACGAACATCTTTACGAGCAATACCCGTCACACCTCACTGGATGCCCCTGTACATGAGGCTGAGGATGTGGCTATGGGCGATCTGCTTGAGGGTGCGAGTGACACAGATGATGACGTGATGAAGGATTCACTTCGCAATGAGATCCGCAGGATTTTGAAGTCATTGAGTGTGCGTGAGGCTGAGATTCTGGCTGCATATTTTGGTCTGGAAGGTGATGATGGACCTACAATCGAAGAGATTGGGGAGAAATATGACCTGACCAAGGAGCGTATCCGCCAGATCAAGGAAAGAGCTATCAAGCGTTTGCAGAAGGCCAGGTACAGCAATGCACTGAAAGTGTATCTGGGATAGTTTTACTGAAAGAATGAATGATTAAAAGCCGCTTTAACAGCGGCTTTTTTTATTTGGTGGAGGTTGTGGCGCGCTCTATTTGGGTAGATAAATAGTCGGATATAGAAGATGTTGCTGTGAGGTTTTCCAGAAGTGAGAAAGTGTAGTGAGTGACAGAAGTGGAGGAAGGGAAAGAATTGATTCAGGGAGGGCACGGGTAAGTTTTAGCTTGTTGGCAAGTGTTTGGCAGGCAGGGCGCAGGTAGGACAGAGACAGGACAGAGACAGGACGCAGACAGGACCGAGACAGGGCTCGGTCAGGACTCAGGTATGGAGTGGGTATGGAATGGATATGGAGTGGATATGGAGTTGGTATGGAGTCAGCCTGGATATCGGGGGGTAGAAAACCCGGGGGTGAGGAATGCAAAATGTGATTGGGGAAGAGGGGAAAGGACCGAATCGACACATTTTGGGAAGCGTGGCAGGTTAGGTGCCGATGGTGTTTTCCTCGTTTGGAGACCGGGGTATTATTAATACCATTTTATTGAAAAGGTAACCCATAAGGGAGCAGAAAAATTTTTCCACATACCCTTTCCAGAATTCAGCAAAAAATTAAGGCCATCCTGGAGGGAATGGCCTGTATATTTTATTTAAGGTCCTGTCTTATTTGTATCCGATAAAATTACAAGTACGTTTGTTTGCCGGGTTGTTTACGTCGTAGATTTCTTCGTAGAAGAAAGTCAAACGGTTTGCATTTACGCCAACCTCGAAAGTTTTGCGGTTATTGCCGTCTTCTCTCACAGGAATATCCAGGTTGTCGCCTACAGCAATAGCTTCGATGGTGTCAGTAATTCTGCTATGTTGTACTACAAGTAGCTTTCTGGGCTCCTCAATCATCCATATATCGACAGTATCCAAGAGCGGTTGTAGTTCACAAGTTGTATGGCCAATGTACTCGCCGATAAACTTGGCACCTGCCTGAAGTTCACATTCAGATCCTTCGTAGCCCTCGGGGCAGCGGCAGAAGCCTTCTACACAGGCGCCGCCGTTTCTGCAGCGCAGGTCTTCACAGCTATCTTTCTCACAGGAAGAATAAAATACGGTACCGGTTATTCCAAAAAACGCTAGTGCAGTAAACAGAGAGTGCTTCCAAAGCTTCATCGAGTAGAAAATATTTTAGCCTAAAATACAAAAATTCTTAAGGAAGTAAAGAAAAGCTATTTTTTTATTCGCGGAACGCGTTCCATCCTTGTGCTTTGAGGCCATGTTTGTTTCCTGCCCTTGTGATCAGGTTTGCGCCTTCTTCTCCTTCTGTGATGTGTCCGATGACACTTATCTGCTCATTCAGTACAATTTTCTCGTACTCCTTTGGGTTGATGGTAAAGACCAGTTCATAGTCTTCTCCGCCGTTGAGCGCGCACATGGTGGGGTCGATGCCGAACTCCATGGCTGTTTCCCTTGCTTCGTCGTGAATGGGCAACTTCTCTTCGTAAAGGACACAGCCGACCTGACTTTGCTTGCAGATGTGGAGGATATCGGAGCTGAGACCATCGCTTACGTCCATCATGCTTGTGGGGAAGATCTCATTTTCCTGAAGCCAGGCGATGATATCTGCCCTTGGTTCGGGTTTTAGAATTCTGCCTACGATATATTCTTTTTGCTGGAGATCGGGCTGGATGTTTGGGTTTTCGAGGTAGATTTTCTTTTCGCGCTCGAGCAACTGCAGGCCGAGGTAGGCTGCACCCAAAGATCCTGAGACGCAAATCAAGTCATTGACCTTAGCCCCGGAGCGGGTGACGAATTTTTCAGGAGCTACCTCACCGACTGCGGTGACGCTGATGACAAAGCCTTTTTGAGAGCTGCAGGTGTCGCCCCCGACAAGATCGACGTTGAACTTTTCGCAGGCGGCGTAGACACCGGCATAGAAATCATCAAGAGCTTCGACAGAAAAACGATTGGAGATGCCAATGCTGATGGTGATGTGAGTGGGTGTGGCAAACATCGCGTAGATGTCTGAGAGGTTTACTGCCACTGCTTTGTAGCCGAGGTGCTTAAGGGGAGTGTACATCAGGTCGAAGTGTACGCCTTCCAAAAGCATGTCTGTTGTGATGACTGTCTGCTTTCCGAAATGGTCTATTACTGCGGCATCGTCGCCCACGCTTAGTAGTGTACTTGCCTGAACGGTTTCGTTGTGAATTGTCAGATGGTCAATCAGGCCGAATTCTCCGAGGCTGCTGATTTCTGTTCTTTGTTCGCTCATCTACTGGTTATTTATCTGGCGTAGCATTTCTTCGTGAATGAGTCCATTGGTGGCCAGGGTTTGTTTGTCGAGCAGGTTGTAAGGCTCGCCGGTAAAGTTGGTTATTGTGCCTCCGGCTTCTTCTACGATGAGGTAGCCTGCTGCTATGTCCCAGGGGCTGAGGTTGTATTCCCAGAAGCCATCGAAGCGGCCACAGGCTACCCAGCAAAGGTCTATGGCTGCTGATCCCAGTCGCCTGACCGGGAGGCCCTGAAGGATGAGGCGCTCGAAAACTTTGATTGGGTGTTCCTTAGTCTTTGGCCATTTGTAGGGGAAGCCGGTGACCAGGCAGGCGGTTTCGAAGTTTGCTTTTTTAGAAACTGAGATGGGGTTGCCGTTTAGCGTTGCGCCATTTCCTCTTTCTGCTACGAAAAGCTCATTCATCATCGGGTTGTACACCGCGCCGACGAGGGCTTTGCCTTTGTGGGCAAGGGCAATGCTGGAACAGCAAATGGGAATTCCGTGGGCGAAGTTGACGGTACCATCGATGGGGTCGATGATCCATTGATAATCTGAATCCTGGGTTAGTTCACCTACCTCTTCACTGATAATTGAATGGTCGGGGAAATGGGATTTGATCACTTCGATTATCCTGGTCTCTGCGAGTGTATCCACTTCTGTGACCAGGTTGTTGATGCCTTCCTTGCTATCAATTTTGAAAGTACCCTGGAAGTAACTCTGGATAATTTTCCCGGCCTCCATGGTGGCTTCCAGCAATACTTTTTTGAAATCTGACATCATTTAGAGCTTTAATTCCTTACCGAGATAGTAATCGATCACCTTTAGCTTAAATATAAGATCGTATTTAGCGCTTAAAAGGTTCGACTCAGTAATGAATTGATTATTTTGAGTAGTTAGGTATTCCACTGTATTTGTGAGACCGAGTTCGTATCGTTTCTCTGCGAATTCGAATGCACGCTGGGCAGCGAAGACTGAGCGTTCTGCTGCGTTATATTTCTGAATTGCATTGATAGCCTCATTGTAGGCCTTGTAGACGTCCTGTTTGAGAGTGAGTTCTGCCTGATCGAGGTTAAGGACGTTTGCCTGCTTGTCGATTTTTGCCTGCCTGAGTGCGGTCTGAGCCTGCCAGCCGTTGAAGACGGGGATAGTCAAACCGAGGGAAACGGTTTGTCGAAAGTTGTTTTCCAGTTGAGTGGCTAGTGGGATTCTCCTGGTATTGAGCGTGTAGTCCGGCTGGTAAATAAAATATCTACTTGTGTCGGTAAAGCTTTGGGCGTAATTGGGTGTGACCTGATATCCGTTGAGAGTAACACCTGTGACCTCCGTAAAGGTGGTGGCATAGTTGGTACCGAAAGTAGCGTTGATACCTAGTTGAGGGTATAGGGCACCTCTTGCGGCAGCGATTCTCTTGTCAGCGGCCTGAATTCTAAGCTGGTTTCCACGAATAGCTCCAAAATGCCGGGCTGCCTCCTGGAAGACTGCTTCTGGTGTAAGGCCCAGTAGCGTAAGTTGGTCATCGACTTCGACTTCAGGAGCGATTACGTCGAAAGGCACTGTGAAGTCGAGGTTTAGCAGCGCCCTTAAGTCGATGAGAGCACTGTTGTAGGCTGAGATGGAGTTGATCAGATTGGAGCTATCTGTAGCCAGCTGGGACTCCAGTTGTGCAGCGTTGAGCTCTGGTAGCCTGCCGGCGAGTACGAACTGCCTGGTTTGATGGAGCTGAGCTTTGGAGAGGTCGACCTGTTTTTCGCTCACGCGAATCTGTTCTTTGGCGAGTAATGCGCGGAGGTAGCCGGTGGCAACGTTGAGTGAGATATCATCTTTTAGCTGATCGAGGTCTGCATTGGCAGCTTCCAGGCTGAACCTGTTTGCTGTGATGGTGTTTCTTTTCTGGAACCAGCCGAAGAGAAGGACATCGGCGGAGCCGCTGGCACTGATGAAATCGTAGCTGCCGTGGACGAACTGGTTGGTGGTGGGGTCTACGGAGCGACCGAAGCTGCGGCCGTAGGCACTGTTCATGTTTACACTGGGAATTTGGGAGAGCCGGCTTTGCCTGAGCGTGAGTTCGGCGACTCTGGCGTTGAGTTCGTTTTGCCTGATGGTCAGGTTGTTATCCAGCGCATATCGTACAGCTCTCTCCAGGGACCAGGCTTCAGTTTCCTGAGCGGCAGCGTGTAGGGTTATAAACGAAAAAAGTACAGCAATCACAAGACGCATGGGGGCAAAAATAATTCATATTGCATCAGTGACAAGTATTCTTTCTGAGGGAGGTTGAGAATTGTGGGTTTGGGGGGTGAGGAGGGACGAGTGGGCGATAGCTATGGCTAAGGCTAAGG
>JAFAAT010000248.1 GCA_023426425.1 Bacteroidota bacterium
TCATATGACCCACAGCTAAAGCTAAGCCTATCTGGATAAGGGGGCATGCTTTACAAAACCCGAAGAAAAAAGCTCCAAACCCGCGCCAGTATGGAGCCAGTTCTGCATTTTCAAATTTAACCGGACAACAGTAATTGATAATTGATAATTGACATTTGATAATTTGCTTCCCGTGTTACGGTCTTTT
This sequence comes from Bacteroidota bacterium, assembly GCA_023426425.1. GTDB lineage: Bacteria > Bacteroidota > Bacteroidia > Chitinophagales > Chitinophagaceae > JAFIGV01. The sequence continues at coordinate 188 of JAFAAT010000248.1, forward strand.
TCGCGAGTGGCAATGTAAAGTGTGATGGTGGTTGCTTTCGATTTGTGTAGAGTAATTCATTTAATATCGAAGGGCCAACCTAAGTTTTTAGGTGGCCCTTTAAGCATGTGATTGGTTCGTTATAGTTACACAAGTTTGCGGCGTAGCTTCCAGTTGGCGGGCTGGCCGTTGGTGGTGGTGGAATTTAGAGTGGTTTTGTTTTTCTCTGTTTGCCAGATGATGCCGGCCAGCATTGCGGCCACTGATGCTGCTTCCGGATCGTCCTGCCTGAGGAGTTCGGGTTTGAAATGCTTCTCTATGAACTTAGTGTCGAACGCTCCCTTGCGGAAAGGTTCAGTTCTTACGGCCCATTTGCCGAACTCCAGAGTGGTTTTTATGCCTTTGATGTAATACTCGTCGACGGCGCGGCAGAGCCTTTCGATGGCCTGGTCGCGGGTGGCGGCGTGGACTACCAGCTTGGAGATCATAGAGTCGTAGAAGATGGGGATATCCATGCCTTGTTCAAATCCATCGTCTACACGCACTCCGGGACCTTTGGGGGGCTGGTACATATCGAGCCTGCCGGTGTCGGGGAGAAAGTTGTTGAGCGGGTCTTCGGCACAGACGCGGAGCTCAAGTGAGTGACCGTTGATCTTCAGGTCCTGCTGGGAAAACGAAAGCTTTTCACCTCTTGCTACGTTTATTTGTTCGCGGACCAGGTCGATGCCGGTGATCATTTCTGTGACGCAATGCTCTACCTGCAGGCGGGTGTTCATTTCGAGGAAGTAGAAATTGAGGTTTTCGTCGACCAGGAACTCGACGGTGCCTGCGCCATAGTAGTTGCAGCTTTTGGCTACTGCTACTGCGCTTTCGCCCATTGCTTTGCGGATATCGGGGGTGAGGCAGCTGGCAGGAGCTTCTTCTATGAGCTTCTGGTGGCGGCGCTGGATGGAGCACTCTCTTTCAAAAAGATAGACATAGTTGCCATGCTGATCGCCGAGGAGTTGGATTTCGATATGGCGGGGTGCGCCGACGTATTTTTCTATGAAGACCGCGTCGTCGCCAAAGGAGCTGAGCGCTTCGCTTTTTGCCATCCGCATTTGTTCTTCAAGTACTTCCATGCTCTCGACCACGCGCATGCCCTTGCCACCGCCGCCGGCGGAGGCTTTGATGAGTATGGGGAAGCCAATGCGGGCGGCTATTTCCTTTGCCTCCTCGACGCTCTGGATAGGATCTTCGGTGCCGGGGACCATTGGGACATTGAACTTTTTGGCGGCTTGTTTGGCTGCTATCTTGCTGCCCATCATGTTGATGCTATACTCTGAGGGGCCGATGAAGATGATGCCGGCATCTGCGCAGGCTTTTGAGAATGAGGCGTTTTCGCTGAGGAAGCCATAACCGGGGTGGATGGCGTCGGCGCCGGTTTCCTTTGCGACCTGGAGGATGCGATCTGCGCGCAGGTAGCTCTGGGAGGAAGGGGCGGGGCCGATACAAACTGCTTCATCTGCGTAGCGGACGAAGGGCATGTTGCGGTCGGCTTCGGAGAAGACTGCCACGGTTTTTATGCCCATTTCACGGGCAGTGCGCATGACCCGGAGTGCTATTTCACCACGATTGGCAATGAGGATTTTTTGCATGGTGGCAAACCTACTAAAACTGAGGGAAAGCTGAGGCCGAAGATGGTGGGGGTATTTCGGGAGGTCATCTGCAGGCCTTTTACGCGCCTTTTACGCAACTTTTACGCGCCTATTACGCCAGGGAGATATTATGCATAATGACATGTGATAAGTGTGATTTTATGAATGGCATGGACTGTAATGAAGCGCATTTGGTGATAGTGGGCGTGTGCATGTATATGCCTAAACGATTACCTTTGGCTGCAACTTTAAACTGATACATGAAGAAAAATATTGCCTTGCTGGCAGGGGGTTATTCGGGTGAATATGTTATTTCTATCCAGACTGCGGCAACGATAGAAAAGAACCTGGATACGGAGCTTTTTAATGTGTATCCAATAATAGTGACGAGAGAAGGGTGGTGGCATGAGACGAAGAATGGGCAGAAAGTATCGGTGGATAAGAATGATTTTTCTTTGCAGATTGATGGAGAGAAAGTGAGGTTTGACTGTGCTTTTATAGCAATACACGGCACACCGGGTGAAGATGGGAGGATGCAGGGATACCTGGATATGCTGCAGATACCTTACACGACCTGTAACTCGATAGTTTCTGCGCTGACATTTAATAAGAGCTATTGTAACAAGGTGGTGCGGGATTTTAAGGTGGTGAATATTGCCAATTCGGTGCACCTGATTAAAGGGCATCCGTATTCGGTGGGCACAATACTTGATCAGTTGAAGCTGCCAGTGTTTGTGAAGCCTAATGAGAGTGGGTCGAGTCTGGGAGTGAGCAAGGTGAAGTCGGTGGAAGAAATTATGCCTGCGATAGAGAAAGCATTTAAGGAAGATGACCAGGTGTTAATAGAAGAGTTTATTGAGGGGCGGGAGCTGACGATAGGCGTGTATAGATTGGGACAGTACCTGCATACATTGCCGCCGACAGAGATTGTGAGCAAGAATGAGTTTTTTGATTATGAGGCCAAGTACACACCGGGTGTGACGAATGAGATTACACCAGCGCCGATCACGGAGGAAGTGCATGAGCAGTTGAAGAACAAGGCGACGCATATATACAGGCATCTTAATTGTCGAGGAGTAGTGAGGATGGACTTTATACTTGAGGCGAAGACGCAGAAGCTGTTTTTCCTGGAGGTGAATACCATGCCTGGCCAGAGTGAAAACAGTATTGTTCCGCAACAGGTGAGGGCAGCGGGGCTGGAGCTGAAGAAGTTTTACGGCGCGTTGCTGGAGGACTGCCTGAAGAGTAAATCGCAATAATTTGTTTTATTTGGTATAGACCCGCTTCGGAAATATGTTTAAAGAGCTAAGGAATTCATTTTTATTTAATCTGCTGGTGATAATTCTCCTTTGCGTAGGATTATATTTTTTGTTTTTTGCGACCCTGGGGCTGATTACCAGGCATAATAGCCAGGTATCGGTGCCGGATGTGAAAGGCAGGCATGTAAAAGATGCTGCGAGGACGCTTGAGCGCATGGGATTTGACGTGGATGTGGACTCTTCGTATGATCCTCAGAAGAAGCCCTTCAGGGTGTTGTCTCAGATTCCGGATGTGAACGCTGTGGTGAAGGAAGGGCGGACGGTATTTCTGACAGTGAATAAGGCGGAGCCGCCGTTGACGCCGATGCCGAAGCTGAAGGATCTTTCTTACCGAAGTGCTACCTTGATCATCAAGAGCAGCAGGCTGGTATTGGGTGATACGATTCATAAGCCAGACTATGCGAAGGGTGCGGTACTGGAGCAATTGTATATGGGAAGGCCGGTGAAGCCGGGTGATATGGTGCCGCAGGGCAGTAAGATAGACCTGGTGATTGGCGATGGTTTTGGGAATGTGGAGATGAATGTGCCTGATGTGATAGGAATGCCTGCGCTGGAGGGGATTGCATTGTTGAATGGAAATGGATTGACGCCGACACCATTGTGGGAAGGTCCTATTATGGATTCATCAACTGCCGTGATATATATGCAGATACCGAGTCCTTTTAATGAACTTAATGAGCCCAACAGGATTAAGGAAGGGGATGTAATTGACGTGCGGATCAGGCAGGATGCTACTGAGGAGGAACTTCAGCGCAATAGAAATCCTGGTATGCCCGTTAATAATATGAACCAAAACTATGACTATGCTGAGTAGGCAGTTTTTCACAATCTGTTTGCTGGTTGGGCTTTCCTCATCGGTATTTGGGCAGGAAGGCGTTGCCCCTGTTGACAGGAATCCCTGGCTGGAATCGGCGGGGCCGAAGCCTGCGCTGAAGACAACTGCGTTGTCCTTGCCTTTTTTTGAAGACTTTTCGGGAGAGGGCTTGTTTCCTGATCCTGCGAGGTGGGTGGACAGGTCGGTGTATGTGAATAATACGATGGGGTTCAAGCCCATCAGTCGTGGAGTGGCGACATTTGATGCATTGAATGCTAATGGCGGTCCGTATGATTCGGTTAACAATAATGCGTTGCTGTTTGCTGATAGCCTTACGAGCCAGCCGATAGACTTGAGTGTGCATAGCCCGGCGGATAGTATATACCTGAGTTTTTTTTATCAGCCACAGGGCAATGGGTTTGCGCCGGAGGTTCAGGACAGTTTGTATTTGTTTTTTAGAAGGTCGAATAATTCCTGGGCACGTGTGTGGGAGACGCCGGGTGCCACTCTTCATGAGTTTAAGCAGGCGATGGTGGCGGTGACTGATCCATTGTTTTTTCATAGTGATTTCCAGTTCCGTTTTGTGAATAAGGCCTCTATGAACATCAATGATGATGTTTGGAATGTGGACTATATCAGGATGGATGTAAATCGAGGGGTGGGAGATACGACAGTGAATGATGTTGCGACCTCTACACAGCCCTCGTTTTTGTTGAATGATTATACCTCTATGCCCTATAGGCAGTTTGCGGCAAACATGAATAATGAGTTGTCCGGGCAGCATTATTTCTACGTGAAGAACAATTATAGTGGGCAGCGGACGGTGGATTATGGCTATAGGGCGCGGGAGGTATTGTCGAATACGAGTTTGTTTACGGGAACTTCGAATACCGACAATGTGGGGGCTTATGAAGAGCGGCAGTTTCAGTTTCCGATGTATAGTGTTGGGTTTACTGCACCGGGTCCTTATTCGCGGGTGATATTTGAGCAGGAGTATTATGCAACGCCGCAGGGAGGGCTGACAGAGCCGAGGGAGAATGATACAGTGAGGATGCGGCAGGAGTTTGATTATTACCTTGCGTATGATGACGGGACGGCTGAGAAGAGTTATTTTCTGAACCAGTTTACGACGTTGCCTGCGAAGACGGCGATTGAATTTCATTTGAATGAACCGGATACAATAAGGGGTGTTGCTATTTATTTTGGCCGGCAGGTGCCTTTGGCTACCAACAAGTTTTTCTCGGTGGGCGTGTATAAGGACATTGCGGTGAATGGAGGTACGGAGCATCTGGTGTACCAGCAAGACCTGTTGTTTCCTTCTTATGCTGACACGATCAACAAGTTTTGGTATTACAGATTTGACACGCCTGTGTATATGGATGCGGGGACCTTTTTTATGGGGACGATTCAGCCCGCTGCCAGTGGAAGTGATAGTTTGTACCTGGGACTGGACGTGAACAGGATTGGAGGTAACCATCTTTATTTCGATGTGAATGGCTTTTGGGAGCCATCGATCATTAGCGGAGCGGTGATGCTGAGGCCGGTGCTTGGGGAGTTCAGGTATGGGACAGGAGTTGAAGATGTAAAGGAAGGCATTCGGTGGACGGTGGGGCCTAATCCTGTGCGTGAGCGTTTGCAGATTGACGTAGAAGGGAAGGCGCGTCCGAAGCTGAGCTACCGGATATTTGATCTGCAGGGAAGGACGCTGGACAGGGGTGTATTGTCGCCTGGAGCAGGGGTAAATGTGTCGGATTTAAGTCCGGGTATTTATTTTGTGCAGGTAATACAGGACGGAGTAGCTACTACGCCTGAGAAGATTATAAAGTTATAACCACTATGCAAGAGATTACTGTAGAAGAACTTAAGCGTCGTGCTGACGCTGGAGAAAAGCTGAACGTTATTGATGTGAGAGAGCCTGAGGAGTATGCTGAATTTAATATTGGCGCTAAGCTGATACCACTGGGGAATGTATTGAACATGCAGGTGGATGAACTGGAAGATTATAAAGACGAAGAGCTGATAGTGCATTGCAGGAGCGGGAAGAGGAGTGCACAGGCATGTCTGTTCCTGGAGACGATGGGTTATTCGAACTGCAAGAACGTGGTGGGGGGAGTACTTGCCTGGCAGGAACGTTTTGGAGATGCAAAACTGTAGGATCCGGCGCTTCACTGGCTTAAAAATTGTGGAAGAGTTAAGATGGGAATGATAGGAGCGACTGGATTTTATGCATGATATTGAACCATATTATAACTGGCGGCACCTGTACACTGCAGAGGAAGATGAGCAGTCGCCATTTTACGGTAAGGAGTATAGTGAGTTTGAGTTTTCGAACACCGTTTACAACTACTATATACATCCGCAGTGGGATGAATTTGGGAGCAGGACACTGTATTTGAAGGTGTTATTTGCTGATTATGACTTCAACTTTGCTATTATCGAGATGATAGGAGAGTGGAATGATGCAGTGGAGAACGATATCATGCAGTTGAAGCGTTCATTGATCGACCACATGATTGCGCGGGGTATTTACAAGTTCATTTTGATTACGGAGAACGTACTTAATTTTCATAGTAGTGAACCTGATTACTATGAAGAGTGGTATGATGACATCAAAGACGAGGGTGGATGGATTGTTTCGGTAAATATGCCGGATCAGACGCAATACGAGTTTCACCAGTCACATATTGACCGCTTCATAAGAGCGATAGAACAACCACATTGGCGCACATTCCAGCCGCAACATTTTTTTCAGTTGGTAGACAACAGGATGCTACGATTGCATTAAAAGGATACATCTACATAAGGTTCTGCTGTTCAAAATATGAGGGAAAATTCTGAGCCTTTGGTGCTTTGCGGGGGACCGTGGTGCCGGAGAAGCTAAGGGTATGTCAGCTGGACAGGATGATTTTTTTCAATCTGTTTCCCTATATATTTGCGCTGTCCAGGTCTGTATATAAGTAAGGAGAGAGACTTTTCAGCCCGGTACATGAGGTAGATCGATCTGTATATCATTAAGATATTATGAATTGATGTAATTGGCACGATGTTTTAAGAATTCGTTATCAAAAAGTATTGCTAATCACCATACTGGCTTGGGAGAGCATTTGAGCAGGTGGTTTTGGAACTGAAAAAACCGGATACATGAAGTGGAGAACTATTCTATGTGGCACCCTGTCACTTTTCCTGTCTGCCGACAGCGTTGCGCAAAAAAACTTACCGAAAAAAGTTCAGGCTTATAATCACAGTACTATACCCGCGCCTCCGGGGATGGTTTATGTGCCGGGCGGTAGTATTGTGATCAACTTTGGTCCTGACGGGGATTCTTCCAACCTGAAGCGATTCAGCCTGAGTCCTTTTTTTATTGATAAGACCGAGGTTACCAACAGGCAGTACAGGGAGTTTGTGAATTGGGTAATTGACTCTATTGCCGTAACGAAGTATCTTAATAATGAGTCTTACTTTTCTGATGAATATCGCGATTCAAGTAGCCGGTATATCAACTGGAAGAAGGTGAACCACGACAAGCTTTTCCGAAAGCATCGCTCGGAGCTGGCTGCCATGATGGAGAACGGGCAGGTAAAGCGCGACCTCTTGAATTTTAATATCACATTTCAAAGAGCAGGGAAGCCGGGCAACAGTGAAACAGTTACCGAGACTGTAAACGTTTATCCTGACACAGAAGTTTGGGGGAAGGATTTTCCCAATTCGCAGACCTACCTGATAATGAAGGATTACTTTACCAATGAGGCATTTAATGATTATCCTGTGGTAGGCGTAACCTGGAAACAGGCCAGGGCCTATGCGCATTGGAAAACCTTGACTTCCCAGGGACAGGGACACAGATTGATTGCTGATTTCAACCTGCCATATACACTTCCATCGGAAGCCCAGTGGACCTATGCCGCGAAGGGAATGGTGTCTGAGGGCGATAGTCTGATAAGCCTCACGGACCACAAAGAACGCCTTGTTGCAAACTTTAAGCAGGCAGAAGGTGAATACAATGCAGACGGATCGTCCTACACGGTGCCGGTGATGTCTTATTCGCCTAACAACTTTGGAGTGTACAATCTGTTGGGTAATGTTTCCGAGTGGGTGCTCGATGCCTACAACGCTTCCGCCTGGGCTTTTGTGCATGATCAGAACCCCGTGCTTTTGTATGATGCTGACAGTAGTGAATCTGATTTGATGAAGAGCAAAATTGTAAGAGGCGGATCATGGAAAGACAATGCCAATTCGTTAAATCCATACACAAGAAATTATGAGGTGCAGGATATTCCGCACTCGTATATAGGTTTCAGACTCGTAATGCCTGCACCTGAGATACTGAGTACAAAAGTCGAAACCAGGAACCGCAGAATTAGAAAGTAAACAGCTAGCTAAACACATAATCATGAGAAAAATACTCTTAGCCCTTCAGCCTGGTAGCGGAAAGAAGATAGGGATAGACACTCTTATCTCCTGGGGCGCTACAATCGTTATTATTGGTTTGACGTTCAAATTGCTTCACTGGCCAGGTGGCGAGTGGATGATTGGCATCGGATTAAGTGTGGAGGCTTTTCTCTTCTTCATACTTGGTGTGAACGCTATGAACGAGCGTGAAGAAGCAGTGGAAGAGAAGGTTGCAAAACCTGTGGTAGTGGAACAAAAAGATTCAGAGCTCGATACACTTTTGCAGACTGCAATTAATCCTGTGACTATACAACGGCTGAGCCAGGGATTTGAACAATTCAATAAAACAGTTGAATCGGTTAATGAAGTTGTCAATTACAATGTAGCCACCAAACAGATGATTACAGAGGTGGAGAATGCAACGAGAGAGCTGACGGCTTTACGCGCAAACCTCGAAGAGATTAACAAAGTGTACAGAGCGCAGATAGATGCATTTAAGAAGAACTAATTAAACATCAGGTATGGCTGGAAAAAAAGAAACACCGCGTCAGAAGATGATCGGTATACTTTACCTGGTGCTTCTGGGTTTAGTAGCGTTAAGTGTAAATACCTCTGTCCTGGATGCGTTCAGAAACCTTACTGCTAGTCTCACTGCTTCGACTAATAATATCAACAATAATATTGAGAACACATTCGCAGCATTTAAGGCTGGAAAGCTTAAGGATGAACCAGAGCGTGCAAGACCGGCTTTTGAAAAGGCGAGTAAGGCTAAGGCTTTAGCAGATGAGTTAGAAGCAGACTTGTTGAACGTCAAGAAGATGATGGATGAAGAAGGCGGTGGATATACTGCAGAAGGAGACATTCGGAAAAGGGATAACGTGGATATTGCTTACAGGATCATGATCAGCGATGGTCATGGTGCAAGGCTGAAGAAGAAGATCAACGAGACGAGGCAGAAAATGCTCGCGTTATTGGATCCTGCAGACAGAAATGATGTGAATATTTCACTACAGGCAGCAGATGTAAAGTCTGGCGGAATAACCCGGGACTGGGAAGAAGTGAACTTTGGAGAAGGCATACCACTGACTGCTGCACTAACGAGTATTGCTAAAGTGCGTGCGGATCTTAAGAACACAGAACTGGAAGTTGTAAAGAAGATCCTTGGTAACGTGGATAAGGCGGTCGTGAATCTTGACAGGTTTTATGCGGTGGCTGTGGCTCCTACTTCCTATGTGGTACAAGGCCAACCGTACACAGCGGAGGTTTTTCTTACCGCATTTGATTCTAAATCCAATCCTGAGATCCTTGTTAACGGACAGCCGCTGCAGGTGAGGGATGGTAAAGGCATCTATTCAGTAAATACATCGCAGGAAGGGCTCTATTCATGGTCTGGTGTAATAAAGGTGAAACAAACAGATGGTACCATCAAGGAATACACGACTCCTGTGCAACAGTTTCAGGTGGCACGGCCATCGGCAGTTGTTTCTGCTGACAAGATGAACGTGTTTTATATTGGTGTTGCCAATCCGGTATCCATTTCTGCTCCGGGAATACCTAAAGAAAAGCTGAGGGTGAGTGTAAGCTCAGGCTCAATCTCTGGTAGCAATGGTAAATACGTTGTTTCGGTTACCCGGCCTGGAGACGCACGTGTCACTGTTGCTGCTGAAGTTGCTCCGGGAAAGGTACAGACATTAAGCACTACTGATTTCAGGGTTAAAAGAATCCCACCACCGAGGGTAAAATTCGGAGGTAAGACTGGTGGTTCAATGGCTACCGTTGCCCTCAAAGCCCAAAACAGGCTTTTTCCTGTGCTTGAGAACTTTGATTTTGACGCGAAGTTTTCCATCAACAATTTCACTATGGTGCTTGTAAAACCAAGGGCTGATGCAGTCGTTTTTCAAGGATCTGGTAATACGCTTACAGGAGCAATGCAATCTGCTTTGAGGAACATCGTACCTGGAACAAGAGTGATTTTTGATAACATAGTGGCCACTGGTCCGGATGGTGTTAGGCAGCAGCTTGATCCCGTGACCCTTGTCGCTAATTAATAAAAAACGTTACGATCATGAGAAATATTCAAACCCTTATTATAGCTCTATCTTGTTTAGGATTGTTGCACGGAGAAGTTAGTGCACAGGAAACGCCTGCCACCTCCTTCGACAGCAATGTAAAAGATGTAGAAACATCTGTAAGCTCAGCTTCAACAACTGGTGTTGATTCTGCGTCCGCAGGCCAACAGATTCCACCTGTGCAGGATGGTTTTTACAAGGTAAATACTCACGAAAATGCAAAGCCATATGCATTTCCCAAAGTCGACAAAAACAATGTAGTTTTTTTCAAAAGGATCTGGAGAGACATTGATCTTGCCGACGAAAGAAACCATGTCTTTGCAGTGCCTGGAGCAAGCCTGATGGAAGCAATAGTAGAAGGTATAAAAGAGGGAAAGCTGACGGCATTTGATCCTGCAGGCACAGCGGAAAACCCTACAGGAGATGCGTTTACAACCCCGATGAGCCCCGTGCAGGCACTGGGGAAACTATCGGACAGTGTCTTGGTGCCAATTTTCGACGAGTATGGAAATCAGATAGGAGGTGAGATGCAACTAAACGAATTTAGCCCCGAATCTGTTACCAAGTTCAGGATCAAAGAAGACATCTTCCTGGATAAGCAACGTTCCAGGATTGAAACACGGATCATCGGTATTGCTCCTCTCATGAAGATTAATGTAGGGTCTGAGCAACTAGGTGAAACTCCTGCGTTCTGGGTATATTTCCCACAGGCAAGACATATTCTCGCTACCAAGGAAGTAGTTGCACCACAACGTGGTATACAAAAGGAAAGTATCGATGACATTTTCATTCAACACAAGTTTGCCAGCAATATTATCAAGGAGTCAAATCCAGGTGAACTGAGCATCAAAGACTATGCAGCTGACAGTGAGCAGGAATCGAAGCGGATTGAGTCAGAAATCAACGAATACAAAAAGAATTTTTGGCGTTACAAGTAAACAGCTTTATGAGATCTATTATCTGCTTATCACTGGTACTTTGCTTTTCTATAGTGGCTGAGGCCCAGATAAGTTACATCACACCAACAGCCCGTAGTTTCGGAATTGGCGTTGGTGGCGGAGTAACACTCCTGCAGGGGGATGTGGATGACTTGAATCCAGCTCCCGCTGGTAGGGTGAATCTGGAATACAACATCACGCCCTTTATCAACATCGGAGTGGAAGGACAGCTGGGTAAATTGTCTTCCGGTGAGGAAAGGCCAAATGACCGTTACTCCCGGGTAAATTTCAAAGCAGCCAATGTGAACATTCGTTTTGCTTCCGGTCAGTTCTTCAGAAACAAATTAAGACCAGGCAACATTCTTGGTGGATTGTATGCAGGTGTCGGACTAGGCTTTGTCTCCAGCGAAGTCGAGGAAATTGGAGCAGTTGTAAACAATGAGGCGATTAAGGGAATTGTACTCGAATCCAATGCATTAACTGTCCCTTTGAACCTTGGCATTAACCTGGATTTACCCAGTCTGCTTGGCCGTCATAACCTAATTGCCAATATCAACTACCAGTACAACTTTGTGCAGGGCGAGGAGTTAGATGGCTATGCCTACAAATCTGAAGCAAACCTTAGCTTCGACGGCTATAGTTTTATTTCCCTTGGCTTGAAGTACAACTTCGGTGCATTAAGTAACAGGTAAATCTACCGCAGATGATATTTATGCCTGGGCCTTACTGGCTCAGGCTTTTTTTTGCGGCATAGTATTAATGTGCTTCCCAGCATGCACGCAAAGCATATACCTCCGGGCTGGGACTACAACCCCTCTACCTGGGGCCAGAGAGTTCCGATTGTCGTAATTGCAATGGTAGGTTTCCTGATTGCCCTCTATCTTGGACTCTATCAACTCAGGGTATTTGATACAGTTTGGGAGCCCTTTTTCGGCGACGGCAGCACTAAAATTCTTAACTCCGGTGTCTCACACGCATTACCCATACCAGATGGTCTTCTCGGCGCATTTGGCTACCTGCTCGATGCAGTAACCGGCATAGTAGGTGGTATTCGTCGCTGGAAGACAATGCCATGGATAGTGATCCTTTTCGGATTGGCAATCGGTCCGCTTGGCTTTGTCAGTCTCTTGCTCGTGGTCCTGCAACCAGTCCTTTTCAGCGCCTGGTGTACCCTTTGCCTCGCATCAGCTCTTATCTCTATTGTCATGATTGGTCCTGCTATCGACGAAATGCTGGCAAGCCTTCAGTTCGTCCAGAGGGCGCGGATGCAAGGGTTTTCCCGGTGGAAGGCTTTCTGGGGCTACAAAGAAGTAACCGAAAAAGTAATCTGAGCGTATGTGGGCACAAATAGTTTCAATGATTCTCGGACTGGCAGTGATGGTCGCACCAGCAGTCTTTGACTTCGGCCAGACAGCTGCAAACAACAATTATATAGTTGGCCCCCTCGTCATCACTTTTGCAATGACTGCAATCACAGACGTAGGAAGAAACCTGCGTTGGTGGAATATCGCGGGAGGTTTCTGGCTAATTGTCGCACCCTTCCTGCTGGATTTCACTTCAACAGAAACCTGGATCAATGTCATCATGGGCGCGGCTATTGCTGGGCTTTCATGTATCCGTGGCAAGGTAACCCAACGTTTTGGCGGAGGCTGGCGCTCACTTTTTCAAAAGAATCCACTCCACGTGCAAGAGGCCAGAAAAGTTTCCGACGCTGAATAATTTGCTATCCTTTCACGTTCCCTCAGCTACCATCCTAAAGAAATGATAAACAGCCCAATACGCGCTCGCGTGGCAGGGGTCTTTTTCCTTCTTTTCGAAATCAGCGTTATGAATCAGGAAAATAGAGCTCAGCCAAATCAGAACCGTAAGGAAAGTCTAAAGGAGAACCTGAACTCAACCGTTAAGTATAACAGTAAGACTGACAAACCCGATTCTGGTTTTGCAGACATGGATAAAAAAAGCAAAGGAAACATTGCCGGTGATACAAACCTGAAACGAAAGGATATCATTTCCCCAAAGGAAACTGGTGCCTTCAGCGGCCGGCAGGACCTCTCAGGTGGTAATAGCAGCAGCGAAACAGAACGGAGAAGTAAGACAGACCGGAAATGATTTACGGGTAATTTTTACTAACAACAAAAAACAGAGTTATGGAAAATCGTAGGAATTTTGAAGATCAGCAGCTTAATAGAAACAACAACGAGGAAAATGTAGAACGTTCAGAAATGGGTGCCGGTCGCGACACTGGCCTGAACAGGGAAGGAGACACTCAGCGGTCCGAAGTAGGTCATTCTAACGAAGAGGGCGATCTGTATAACCCCCGGACCGGTGAACGACGAATGTCAGAAGAACAGCTGGACGACAAACTTGATGACATGGATACAGGTGGCGGATTGCCTGGTGTAGGTGGTCTTGCAACACCCTAAGTTCAACATTCAACTAATTAGCCTCCGTCAGGGGGCTAATTTTTTTCCCGCTTTTTCTCCAAATATCGCATCAGAGCCTTTGCAGCAAGGTAAATAATCACAATGCCGGATAACAAAAAGAACCCGCTGAGGTAAGGATTCGTCATTGCAAACTCACTTATATCCATAGCGCAGGATTTTTACTGAAGTTACTCAATTATTTCCCTTTATACACACTACGTACTTTTGCACTTTGCCACATGCAACATACACCAAAGAAGCCGGGCATAGACGTCATCCAGGAGATAATCGAAGATTGCCTCCAGGCCTATCCCGTTTCAGGTTTTCTTATAGGCTTGTTCAAGCAGTATGGCCAGCGGGGATGGCTTACAAAAAAGCAACTACAGGGTCTTCATGCAAAAGCATCCGGTGTGGAAAGTATAAGTCCCGGCAGGCTCGCCACACTCGAAGCAATCATCCGGAAAATGCCCGATCGCTTCAAGTCTGCACTCCCTCAGGCAGCACCACTATATGAAAAGAATGAACAGATCGGAGCCATGTTAGATGTCGTGCTTCAGAAATATCCACAACACAAACGGGCACTGTTTCTCAAGCTCAAGTACGACAACAACGAAGTGCTCACCTTTGCCGAGCAGGATGAACTCAAACGGTTTTACAAGATTGCTACAAAGTAATTTCTAGCCAGGAATACGCGAGATGTATTTGCTCATCTCCTGAATCTGCGCCACCACCTGTTCATTTTTTGGCTTGCAGGACTTAGCCTTCATGAAGTACATCTTGGCACCTCTGAAGTCTCGCCTTTGCATGCAAATGCCAGACAGTTGCAGGTAGGCTGTGGCTTCATTGTCCTTATCAGGCAACCCAATCTTCACAGCCTTACGCAGATGTTCATAGGCTTCTTTTGTATTGCCTTTCTTGAATGCTATCGATCCCAGTTGCAAATAGGCTGTGCCCTCATATTCCTTCTCGGGCATGCCGGATGCCAGGCCTTTCTTCAGGTCAGCCTCCGCCTTGTCAAGGTCCTCTCCCATGGTCGAGAAATTCGCCCGGAGCATGTAATAAGACGAACGGACAGGCTTATACAGCAGGTTGGGATACTTCACCCTTTCCATCAGTTGTTGCGCACCTTCCATATCACCTTCTTCAATATATCCCTGTATCAGCGTCATCGGACCCACCAAAAAATGCGCAGCAATCATCAACAATGCTATCAGAAATGGCAACCAGGCAATCCACCATCCTCCGGACATACCAAAGCCTATCCAAAAACCAATTCCTATCAAAGCAATGGCTATATACAAACGGTTGAAAACTATAAAACGACGAATTGATGGTTTCATTCCTGGAGAAAAATTGGGTGCAAAGATAGGTGTTTGTGCGTACTACTTGCTACTTGCACTTCGGTGCTTAACTTTGGCATTATGCATCAGGAACAAGTAGACTGGTTCGAAAGTTGGTTCGGCTCACCCTATTACCACATCCTTTACCAACACCGCGATGAAGTAGAGGCACAGGCCTTTGTCGAGGAACTAATTGAATATTTGCAACCCTTCCCTAACAGCTGCATGGCCGACATCGCTTGTGGCGAGGGGCGTTTTTCTGTGCAGCTTGCAGACCATGGCTTCGACGTAGTAGGTATCGATCTCTCCTACGCCAGCATCGAAAAAGCCAAAAAACATGAGACCAGCAAGCTGCAGTTTTTTGTGCACGACATGCGCTTCCCTTTCTACATCAACTATTTCAATTACGCATTCAACTTCTTCACCAGCTTTGGATATTTTGCCCACGACCGCGACCACCTGATGGCTGCAAAATCCTTTGCCTCCTGCCTAAAAAAGGGCGGGGTGCTGGTTATCGACTACCTGAATAAAGAACATACGCTCTCCAACCTTATTCCCGAAGAACTAATCCACCGCGATACCTATGAGTTCACCGTGCGCAGGAGACTGGAAAACGACCATTTCCTCAAGGACATTCATTTCACCGACGCAGAGGGAAAGCCTCGACATTTCGTGGAAAGCGTTGCCGCCTTCACCCTTGCAGATTTCATACGAATGTTCAAGAAAGCAGGCCTTTCGCTGATCGGTACCTTCGGCGACTACCATCTGAATAGCTACCACCCGGTCGATTCTCCTCGCATGATCATGATCTTCAAGAAATAAACAATGCTTCAGGAAATCAGGGAAATCTTCTTACTCATCGACTACATCGCCTGGTATTATCTCAACTCGGTCTGGACTAATGATTTCCTGGACACAGTAATCCCATTCTTCCGCAATCAATGGACCTGGGCTCCACTATACCTGTTTTTACTTGTGTTCATGCTCACCAATTTCCGCTACCAGGGTCTGGTATGGTGTGTGTTTTTCCTCCTGACTTTTGGTCTCGCCGACCAGCTGAGTGCCACTGTCTTCAAAGAGTTCTTCCAACGCATTCGCCCTTGCAACAATCCTCATCTTTCCAGCATTGTCCACATAATTGTCCCTTGTGGCTCCGGCTACAGCTTTCCTTCTTCCCACGCCAGCAACCACTTTGCCCTGGCTGTCTTTAGCCTTTATACAATGAAGGGCGTTGTCAGGTGGGTGACTCCCATCGCACTATTCTGGGCAGCTCTGGTATCCTATTCGCAGGTTTATGTAGGGGTGCATTTCCCGATGGACGTCTTCTGCGGAGGACTTTTAGGAACCGCTGTTGGATTGTTCACCTCAAAATTGTTTCATTACAGGTTTAGCCTCGCTTCCGGACTCAGGTCTCATTCAGATCCCGATCCGCTGTTGTAAGGCAAGACTCATTATTCGTAATACACACTGTTTCACGTAATCTCAATTAACGCATCTACATCAAAAAAACTGACGATATGGATCAAAGACAAGGGACTGAAGAATTACCATTCACCACATTAGACCTGCAACAATCTATACAGGCTCTTCGCCAGGACTCCTCCGGGGAAAAATCTGACCACCACTCTGCCGTACTCCACAAAGCAGAAAAACTTAGAATCGTCCTAATCGGTGTGAAAGAGGGTGGTGAGATCAAACGTCACCAGGCCAACGGACCTATCACCGTGCATGTGCTGGAAGGGTCCATCAGGTTCCTCACTGATGCAGGTTCCGCAGAGCTCAGCCAGGGCCAGGTACTCACGTTGCCTCCCAATGTCCCCCATAGCGTCGAAGCCACCAAAGAAAGCTTCTTCCTGCTGACACTTGTACCTGGCAGCGCGTGATGCTTCCGGCAATCGTCGCCTGAATTCACTCTCGTGGTCCGCTCCCCGGCTCCTGGCGCTTTACCACTAGCACCCACTCTCCTTCCAGGGGCAGGTATCCCAGGTCATAACAGAAATGGTAAACAAGTCCCTTTTTGTTGGTGTACTGGTGCGTGTGGTATTTAAAATTGTATCCCGACTCCAGCAGCTTCTGTCTGGGACACTTCACCATCCCCTCTCCCGAAGGAATGGCCTGCTCCAATATACGCCTGTTCTTCCGCAGAATATTGTTTACGTTCCTGATCAGGTTATACTGGTCGCTGTTCTGTTTGTTGTTGTGCGCATTGCGACAGTAATCGTCGCAGAACTTCTTGTCTATCCTGCCTTTCAATGCCTTACCGCAGGTCTGGCAGCTTCGGGTTAAGGTTTCCATAGCAACCTAAATATACATATTTCCCATCCGTTTGCAAACGTTTATACCCACTTACATCCGAAAAGAAGCGCTTGATTTCCGACTCTCGCTTTCCCTCCGTTTCATATTTGCACTGTGATTTGTTGCAACAGTTCATCACATGATTTCGAACATTAAAAACTAGAGTTATGAACGCCTTAAGAAACAAAGTACAACTGATCGGGAATCTGGGTGCCGCACCTGAAATTCGCACATTGGAAAACGGCCGCAAAATGGCGCGGTTCCGCCTGGCCACAAACGAAAACTATAAAAATGCACAGGGTGAATGGGTCCAGGATACACAATGGCATCAGGTCGTTGCCTGGGGAAAAAAAGCCGATCTCGCACAGGAAAAACTAAACCGTGGCATCGAAGTCCTCGTCGAAGGCAAGCTCGTTCACCGGAGCTACACAGATAAAATGGGCATAAAAAGGTACACCTCAGAAGTGTTGTTGTCTGAGCTTCAGCTCATCGAAAAAGAAGAGAAGGTCTGAGGGTTTTGGTTTACAATCTGGTCGCCATGGTCTCATGGTGACCAGCCTTTTTACTTTCGAAACCGGTATGAGTTTTGCTGAATTTCAAACAGGTATTAAGCCCGTGAAAAAAGCAGGTCAACTATGGTGTTTTATCAAAGGTTCAAGACAGTCCCGATATCACGATCTAACGCTTTGCACGTGTACAGCAAACGTGGGAAAATTCTGAAAAATTTTTCCTTCAGTATAGGGTTACCTCATCAAACTTTCAGGTATCAATATACCCCGCCCGTCAATCAGCTGAAAATAGCCGGGGGGTCTCAGCTCGTCGAGACAGACTTTTTCCCTTCAAATTAACCCCGCTCCCTCCATACCGACTCCATACCAACTCCATATCGCCTCCATAACACCTCCATATATTCGCCTTGACATAGCCTAGTCAAAACCAGGTCTAAACAATGTCTGCATCATCCCTTCTTCTGTCCTTTCTCAGCACGAACTCACATCAAAGCCAGCTTCAACCAAAAAGCCAATTCCACACACAAAAAAAGCTGCCTTTCAATGACGGCTTTAATTTTAGTATCCGGCTTTCTCTAAGCTTGTGCATGCAGTTGAGCCAGCGAATGCTCCAGCTCACCAAGATAACGCTCCGCATCCAGTGCAGCCATACACCCACTTCCAGCCGCAGTAACAGCCTGCCGGTATATCTTAT
>JAFAAT010000170.1 GCA_023426425.1 Bacteroidota bacterium
CTAATCAAACGACTGATTCCTCGCCGCAGCCATCTTCACCATCCGTTCATAATCAGCAGGCGCCAGATCATGAAAGAAGAAATGCACCGGATCTATCTTGTGCTTGTTTCTGATCACCTCATAGTGCAGATGTGGTCCCGTGCTCTTTCCGGTACTTCCCACCCATCCCAATACCTCTCCACGCTTCACCCTCGCTCCCCGGCGCACTTTAATCCTCACCATATGCCCATACAACGTCTCATACCCATATCCATGATTCAGGATCACATGGTTGCCATACCCGCCATCATCAAATGCAGCCACTGAAACTACTCCATCTGCTGTGGCATATATTGGTGTACCCATTGCAGCCGCAAAATCCAGTCCGGTATGCATTTTCGGTGTCTTGTAAATTGGATCAATCCGGTACCCGAATCCAGAAGCCACATGCTCCAGGTTCTTATTATAGATTGGCTGGATGGCAGGAATAGAAGCCAGCATCTTCTCTTTGCTCTGCACCATTCTTTCAATGGTATCAAAAGAAGCCCGTTGCACAGCAATCCGGTGCTTCAAAGCATAAACCACAAGGTCGATCTCCGCCAGCAGTTCCGCAGTGTTCCGGAACCGGTATTGCTCCCAGTCTATCGCACTGTATTTTTTTCCTACACGTATGCTGTCCGGCAGCGGCGCAGACTCAAATATCGACCTGTAGATTTCATTATCCTTCTCCTCCAGCTCTGCCAGTTGCTGGCTCATTTGCTCCATCTGCCGCTGCATCAACTTGTATCGCTCCTGCATCGTCACAATGTCCTGACGCATCTGCTTTTCCTTTGGAGAATCCAGAAACCTGAAAGCTATGGCAACTATAATGATCGCAGTCACAACTGCCGCTGAAATAAATCCAAAAACTCTGAGCAGTTTGATATGGAGCGGAACCTCCAGTTTCTCAAACCGCAGTGTCTTCGTATTGTAAAAATATTTCTTGACTTTTTTCAGGACCGACCGATTGCGGCCAAATTTACTCGTTAAAATCAAATCTGCTAGTGCTAAAGCCTTCTGAGAAAAGCTTTAACAGTTTATGAACAAGCATAAACCTCTCTGCATTTCCTATATTTGCCTGCCCCTGTTTCGGGGTGTTTTACATGCGAAGCATATTCATCAAGGAAATCAATTCTTTTTTTAGTTCAATTGTGGGGTATGTGGCCATCCTGATCTTTCTGGTGGCCTGCGGCCTTTTCCTCTGGATCATTCCCGACACCAGTATCCTCGATTATGGCTATGCCACGCTCGACCGGTTTTTCCAGCTGGCGCCCTGGTTCCTCATGTTGCTTATCCCCGCCGTTACTATGCGCTCCTTCGCCGACGAATACAAAGCCGGCACCATAGAATGGCTGTCTACGAAACCTGTCAAAGACACAGACATTATTCTTGGCAAATACTTTGCGGCTCTGGCCCTCGTGGTCTTCGCCATCCTGCCTACCGTAGTCTATGTGATCACAATCGACTCCTTATCCGCCATAGCAAATAATATTGATACCGGTGCCATCATCGGCTCCTACATAGGACTTTTCTTCCTTGCTTCCTCATTCACGGCCATCGGTATTTTCTGTTCTTCAGTCACAAGCAATCAGGTAGTGGCTTTCCTGTTCTCACTGTTTGCATGCTACCTGCTATTCAGCGGGTTCGAAGCGCTTAGCAAAATACCGGCATTCAGTCGTGGCATCGACTACTACCTGTCAATGATAGGCCTGTCCTTTCATTACGACTCTATCAGCAGGGGTGTTGGCGACACGAGAGATGTGATTTATTTCATCTCAGTTGCAATTTTATTCATTGCACTCACCCGACTTTCTATCAACCGCAGAACCTGGGATACCGCTAAGCAAGACTAACTAATGGCAAGTAACGCATCGGATAAAAGAAAGCAACAGCAAAATCAGGCAGTTATTCGCCTGGTCATACTGCTGGCTATACTGGTAGCTGTAAATCTCCTTGCCTCCCGCTTCCACAAGGGATTTGATCTCACAAAGGAAAAAAGATTTACCCTTTCAGACGCGACCAAACGTATGCTGGGCAGTCTTGATGATGTTGCTGTAGTGGACGTTTACCTGGAAGGCGACTTCCCCGCCGGTTTCGAAAGACTGAGCGAGGCCACTCGTGAGCGCTTGCAGTCATTCAAGGAGTATGGCGGCACTAATCTGGTCTTCCGGTTCATAGATCCTTTCGAGGGTAAGGCAGAAGAAGAAAAAGGTCAGATTGCCAAAAGTCTCTTTGACAAGGGGGTTGAGCCTATGAGCTTAAATGTCCGCGGATCAAAGAACTCGTCTGAACAGATCATCTACCCCTATGCACTGGTTCAGTACAAAGGCAAGTCAATGCCTGTCAGGTTGCTCGAAAACCACCTTGGCATGTCTCCACTGGAGGTACTAAACTACTCCGAATCCTTGCTCGAGTACAAACTTGCTTCCGCGATCCATAAACTGGAACGCCCAGACAAACCAGGCATCGCCTACATTATGGGTCACGGTGAACAGCTGGGTCCTCACACCCACGATTTGCTGACAACACTCGCGCAGTACTATAATGTAGATACTATCGATCTTCCTGCAGAATATCATATCAATCACGCCGTGTACAGCGCAGCGATCATCAATAAGCCTACAGAAGCTTTTGATGAAAAAGAACAGTTTAAGATCGATCAATACCTCATGCGCGGAGGTCGCGTGCTCTGGGCACTCGACATGCTGCGTACCCCGATCGACACTTTGCAACAAACCGGACAGTTCGTTACCGCGCCATTCGACCTGAATCTCGATGATCTGCTTTTCCGCTATGGCGTTCGTGTCAACAATGACCTCATTGAAGATGTACAGTGCAACCCAATCCCACTGATCACCGGAACCATCAACACCGGCCAGCCACAGATCGAACTCCGTCCCTGGCCATTTCTGCCCGTGTTCATCCCGGACTCTAAACATCCTATTGTGAATAATATGGATGCGGTGATGGGAAGGTTCGTCAATAGCATTGATACGCTTTCTAACAAAAACACCAGGAAAACTATCCTGCTCAGGTCCTCTAATTATAGCAGAACTGCTGCCTCACCTGTAAGGGTGAGCCTGAGCACACTTCAGTTTACACCTGATCCAAAGCTTTACACAAAACCATATCAGCCTGCCGCAGTACTGGTTGAGGGTCTGTTTACCTCCCATTTCGACAAACGTCTGGCCCCGGCATTTCTGAAAGTGCTTAAGGATTCCCTCCATTATCCTTTCAAACCCTATGTAGACAGCAGCACCAGCATGATCGTCATATCTGACGGTGATATTATGCTCAATGATGTCTCTCAGCAACGCGGCCTGGGGGAAATGGGTTACTGGGAATACACTCAATCTTTATTTGCTAACAAAAACTTTATACTTAACTGTCTCGAATACCTCACTGATCCTAATAGCCTGCTTGAGGCAAGATCAAAGGACGTGAAACTGCGCTTGCTGGATGCGAAGAGAGCAGAGGAAGAGGAGCTGAAATGGCAGGCGATCAACCTGGGTATTCCAATCGCTCTTGTTCTTGTCTTTGCTTCCTGCTATTTGTTCTTCAGGAAACGCCGGTACGAGACTAAGGCTTAAATATGTGGAGGGATAGAAAATGCTGAAAACAATCTTATACGTCTTATTGCTCGTAATTCTTGGTGCTGGTGTCTACTTTTTTGTGTTCTACGAAGAGGAAAACATCTTTGGTGACAAGGAAGCCGGATTCGCAGTAAAAGATACTAGTGAAATAGGCCGCCTTTACCTGGTGCGCACCAACGGTACCGCAATAGATTTGAAAAGAACTGATTCCGGATGGATAGTTAATGACACCTACAAGGCCCGGGAAAACACACTCAAAAATCTTTTCTGGACCCTCAGAACTCAATTCGTTCAGTTCCCGGTTCCTGAAAGCGCTCATAATAATGCCATCAAAAATCTTGCGTCCAGCA
The DNA here is from genome assembly GCA_023426425.1 of Bacteroidota bacterium. GTDB lineage: Bacteria > Bacteroidota > Bacteroidia > Chitinophagales > Chitinophagaceae > JAFIGV01. Next base: position 3,962 of record JAFAAT010000170.1, read on the forward strand.
GTGTGAAAGTGGAGGTTTACAACAGGGACGGCGACCGGATGCGCAGCTTTTATGTCGGAAACGAAGCTCACGGCTACAGTGGAAGCTATATGTTGATGGAAGGTGCTAAAAAGCCTTATGTAGTGCAGGTGCCCGGCGTGCAGGGCTTCCCCACACCCTTCTATACTACTTCGCTCAAAGATTGGAGAGATCGCGGTGTGTTCAGGTTTGGTAAAGACAACATCAGCCATGTCACAATGCGCTACGCCAATGAGCCCCTCAATTCTTTCACGGTTAAGCAGAATGGCAGGGTCGTAGTAGAAACAGAACCGGGCATCGCAGGCACAAATCCACTGAACGAAAAAAGAGCAGATGCCTACCTGGGCTTCTTCTCAGAAATTTATTGTGAGGGTTACATGAACGGAATACCAGGTCTTGACTCTGTTATAGCCTCTGCAGATAAGTATTGCTCCGTCGAAGTGCTTGGAAAGGACAATAAACGCCAGCAGCTTGATGTGTACTACATGCCCATCAACAAGCGTAGTAAAAACCTCACTTCCGAAGAGCCGTCTAATTATGACCCCGACAGATACTACGGTGTCACCAACAATTACAAGGACACTGTACTCATGCAACACCTGACCCTGGAAAAGCTTTTCAGAAAAGCCTGGGAGTTCTATCAGCCGGAAACTCAAGTGACTAATCCTGTCGCAAACTAACCTTTGTCCCGACAGACAGGAATTACCTAATTTGCCCGCCTGAACAGGTTGAAATGGTAACGATTGAGCAGATTTACGACTGGAGTCAAGGTAGCTGGTTGCAATTCAGTGAAAGCTGGATTATCAGAGATCTGGCCATAGACAGCCGTAAAATCAACAATCCCCAAAATTCTCTGTTCATTGCTCTTGCTTCAAAAAGAAGGGATGGCCACGGATACATCCGTGATGCGTATGAGAAGGGGGTTCGCAACTTTCTTGTCGACAAGGAGATCAATTGTAACGATTTCCCAGGTGCAAATTTCCTACGTGTAAAGGATACACTTCAGGGTCTCCAACAGATCGTTGCCACTTACCGTAAGCAATTCGATATACCGGTAATCGGTATCACCGGCAGTAATGGTAAAACAGTTATCAAAGAGTGGCTTTGTCAGCTCCTCGGAGGAAAGTTTAACCTCGTCAGAAGTCCCAAAAGCTTCAATTCACAGATTGGTGTACCACTTTCCGTGTGGCTTCTCAAACCACAGAACCAGCTGGCTATTTTCGAAGCAGGCATTTCCCAGCCGGGTGAAATGGAAAAGCTGGAGAAGATGATCCAGCCCTCCATCGGCATCTTCACAAACATAGGCGAGGCACATAGCGAGGGATTCATGAACCTGCGCCAAAAGATAAATGAGAAACTTACGCTGTTCAGGCGAACAAAACAGTTGATCTATTGCAGCGACTATCCCGAACTGAATGAATGCATCCTCCAGTTCCGCAACCAGCTTAAGGGAACTGACATAGTTCCGGAGCTCTTCACCTGGTCGCAGAAGAATAATAGCGCAGATCTCAGGATTACAGGCATCGACAAGCTAAACGGCAGGTCTATTATTCATGGGATCTACCGCGACAACCCAATCAACATCACCATACCTTTCACAGACCCGGCCTCAGTGGAGAATGCTACTCATTGCTGGTGTCTGATGCTTTTGCTAGGGCTGGATCAGAGCTATATCTCCGAACAGATGATCCATCTGCACCCGGTAGCTATGAGGCTTGAGCTACGTCATGGCATCAATGATTGCACGATCATTAATGACACCTATAACTCTGATCTAACTTCTCTGCTAATAGCACTCGACTTCCTGGAACAACAGAAGCAGCATCCGCTTCGCACAGTCATTCTTTCAGACATGCTGCAGATAGGAAAATCCGACGCGGAGCTCTATGAGGAAGTTGCCAACTTCATCAGCAGAAGGAGTATACAGCGCTTCATAGGCGTAGGACCAGCACTTTATAAGAACAAGGCTGTCTTCCGTGCTCATAAGAAACTACGCAGCATATTTTTCAAGTCCACCGAAGACTTCCTCAAAAAGTTTCACCACCTGAGCTTTTCCCAGGAGTCAATCCTGCTGAAGGGTGCCAGGACTTTTGGTTTTGAAAAAATTGGCCTGCTGCTGGAGCAGAAAGTGCATCAGACTGTCCTCTCAATAGACCTCTCTGCACTGGTTCACAACCTGAATGTATTTCGCACGCACCTTGCTCCGGGCGTGAAAACGATGGCTATGGTGAAGGCCTTTTCCTATGGTAGTGGCAGTTATGAGATTGCACACCTGCTTCAGTTTTCAGGAATAGACTACCTCACTGTAGCCTACACCGATGAAGGCGTTGCCCTGCGCAAAGCTGGTATTACCATTCCCATCATGGTCATGAGCCCGGATGCATTCTCATTCGACAGGATGATAGCCTGGAACCTGGAGCCGGAAATATTTAACCTTCGTTCACTCCAGAACTTCATGAGTATCGCTTCCACGTTTGAAGTAAAGGAGTACCCGGTACACATCAAGCTTGACACTGGGATGCATAGACTAGGATTTACTGAAGATGAGATTGACGGGCTGGTGTTCTTCCTGGCGCAAAATCCTCAGATCAGGATCGCAAGCATCTTCAGTCACCTCGCTGGCAGCGAAGATCCCTCACTCGATGATTTCACTGGTGAGCAGGCGACTCGTTTCGACAGAATGTGCGAGAAACTGGTAGAGGCTATTCACTACAAACCGCTCAGGCATCTATGCAACTCTGCTGCCATTGCACGACATCCCAACCTGCACTACGACATGGTAAGGCTGGGACTTGGACTTTATGGTATCGATGGCAGTGGCCAGATTCAGTCAAAGCTGAAGCAGATCGGCACATTAAAAACGACAATTGCACAGATCAAAAAAGTACCTGCGGGTGAAACAATTGGCTATGGTCGGAAGGGTGCAGCAAAAAAGGATATCTCAATTGCTACCATCTGCATCGGATATGCCGATGGGTACCCGAGAACTCTGAACAATGAAGAAGCCTACGTCCTCATACATGGTAAGAGAGCAAAGCTCGTGGGTGTGGTCTGCATGGATATGTGCATGGTGGATATCACGGATATCCCCGATGCCAAAGAAGGTGATGAAGTTATCGTATTTGGTCCACAGCTGCCATTGACCCAAATAGCCAAATGGGCGGGTACCATCTCCTATGAAATCATGACGGGTATATCTCAGCGTGTAAAGCGCATTTACGTCAACGAAGATTAACCTCCCCGGCAGAGAGACGTAGCACGCTACGTCTCCTTCGCTACGTCTCCCATGCTACGTCTCCATATTCTACGTTAAACAAAAAAGCCGTCCCCGAAGAGACAGCTTTTCCGTTTTCTATTGTTGCAGTATTATTTGTTGAGCTGAATCCTTACTGTTCCACTATTACCCTTTTCATCACGAATCATGATAAAATAAGTACCATTGGCCAGATTAGATAGGTTCAACACTTTGCTGGATTCATTCTTCACTTCTTCATAGAACAATCCCTGACCTGTAACACTGAACACGCTCAATGTCACATTCGCGGTCTTACCACCCCAGTCAAATGTGATCCTGCCGTCCGTTGGGTTAGGATAGATCTTCACCTGCTCCAGGTTATAGGTGCTGATGTCGAGCTGAGAGATTAACAGGGTGTTGGAAGGAACCGAATGACAACCGTTATTGTCTGCAATAGCGTAGTAGTAGCCAGGCTCCAGCGGATGATAGCTATAGCCGGAAGTGCCAGTAATGGGACCTGAAGGACCGAACCAAAGTACGTCAGGAATAGTAGACTCCAGCATGTTTCCGATAAAGGAGATTAGCGGAGCAGGAGGTGTGCTGAAACGCTGCATTTCTATTGGTGTAGAGTAAGCGGTATCCGCTGTATAGCAGCCGCCATCAGTAGCAATAGAACGAAGCACTACCTGGTCGCCGGTCATGAGCGTAGTTGTGCTGTACACAGTGCCGAAGCTTACCGATGTACCATTGACTATCCACTCCAGCAGCGGGCTGCTTCCATGGTTTACTGCAACTCCTGTAAACTCTACCAGGGAATCAATACAGCCGGGATTAGAGCCGTCTGTAATGTTCACAGTAACTGAAGGCGTATTGGTTGGATTAACCACCATTACTATTGCATTTGAAGTATCGTGCGTATTGACAACGCAGGGGTCAGATGCAATGAGAACTGCAACTACAACATCATTGTTTGACAATGTGGTAGAGCTGAAAGTGGATCCTGTAGCACCAGCAACAGGAGTGCCATTCACCAGCCATTGATATCCTGGGTTAGTACCTCCATCAGTAGGTGTTGCCTCAAAACGTACAAGCTCACCTGCGCAGGTAGGATTTGTACCTTCAATCAGAGCAATCGTTACATCAGCAGTGATCTGCGTATGGCTGACTGTAACTGAGTTTGAAGTAGCATTAGGCGGACTTGCACAACCTGAGTTGGAAACCATTTCCACAGTCACCACATCACCATTGTTAAGTGC
>JAFAAT010000213.1 GCA_023426425.1 Bacteroidota bacterium
CAGTAACGGGTCTTGGAGCTGGCACGTATTCGGGCATCACAGTTAGTTTGTCGAACTGTGTGTCGAACAGCATTGGGCCAGTGACGCTGAACGATCCGAATCCACCTGCTCCGCCGACTGCAGGAAATAATGGTCCACTTTGTTCGGGAGGTACGCTAAACCTTACGGCGTCGACAGTGCCGGGTGCGAGCTATAGCTGGACAGGACCGGGAGGTTTTAACTCAACACTCCAGAATCCTGTGATTACAAACGTGCAGACTGTACACTCTGGTACATACTCGGTCACCGTGACAGTAAACGGTTGTACGTCGGCGCCTGCAACGACTTCTGTGACGGTGAACCAGACACCGGCAGCACCAGTGGCGGGCAGTAACAGCCCTGTTTGTGCAGGAGGAAGTATCAATCTGAATGCAAGCGCAGTAGCAGGTGCAAGCTTTACATGGGTAGGGCCTGCAAGCTTTGGCTCGACGAGCCAGAACCCGACGATTACGAATGCGCAGACAGTAAATGCAGGGACATATTCGGTAACTGCAAGTTTAAATGGATGTACATCAGCTCCGGGTAATACGACCGTAGTTGTGAACCCGATACCTGCGACTCCAACTGCAGGTAACAACGGACCTATATGCCAGGGAGCAACATTGAACCTGAGCACACCTGCGGTAGCTGGTGCGAGCTATACCTGGAGTGGACCGGCAAGCTTTGGATCAACTTTGCAAAACCCTACCATAGCGGGTGCAACTCCGGCAGCGTCTGGTACTTATTCAGTGGTGGTGACTGTGAATGGCTGTAACTCTTTGCCAGGCACTACCACAGCAACTGTATACCCTACACCAGCAGCTCCGGGTGTCAACAATGTGGTCTATTGTCAGTTTGCTACGGCAGTACCATTAACGGCTACTGGACAAAACCTGCTTTGGTACACAGCGCCTGTTGGTGGCACGGGAAGCAGTATAGCACCTACGCCTTCGACTACTGGTCTTGGAACAAACACCTGGTATGTGAGCCAGACAGTGAATGGCTGTGAGAGCCCACGGGCAGCGATTACTGTAGATGTGCTGACCAAGCCACCTGCGCCAACTACTACTAACGTGACTTACTGCCAGGGAACGGTGGCAGCGCCGCTTACTGCGAATGGTCAGAATCTGCTTTGGTATACGGTGCCGACTGGTGGAACCGGTACTGCAACAGCACCTGTGCCTTCGACTTTCAATGTGGGAACTACTACATGGTATGTAAGTCAGACATCGGGCAACTGTGAGAGTGACCGTACACCACTTACAGTAACAGTATTGATTTCACCACCTTTGCCGACGGTTACATCGCCGGTAAACTACTGCCAATACAGTGCTGCGCTTCCTACGCTGGATTCGCTGGTGACAGGGACAAACGTGTTGTGGTACACTACTGCAAGTGGAGGTGTAGGTTCAGTGACTGCACCTTCAGTGGATACGACAGTGCCAAGCAGTACGACGTATTATGTGTCGCAGTCGTTCGGAACATGCGAGAGTGGAAGAGTGCCTGTGGTGGTGAATGTAAATGCAAAACCACAACCGCCTGTGACTGCAGATATAGAATATTGCCAGACTGCAACAGCAGCGCCGCTGACGGCTACCGGGCAGTTCCTGAGGTGGTATAGCACGCCTACAGGTGGTACAGGAACAACTGTTGCTCCTACGCCTTCTACTACCAATGTGGGTAGTACAACCTGGTATGTGAGTCAGACGATAAGTGGTTGTGAGAGTGACAGGAGCGCCATTACTGTAACGATCATTACGAAGCCACAGCCGCCGTTGGTGAGCAATATTGAATACTGCCAGTTTGAGCCTACAGTTGCTTTAACCGCTACAGGGCAAAACCTTAGATGGTATGACCAGGCATTGGGTGGGATTCCGAATATCAATGCGCCCACACCAGTGAGCATGACGCCTGGCATATTTACCTGGTACGTGTCTCAGACATTGAATGGCTGCGAGAGTTTCAGAGCTCCGATAACGGTGACTATACATCCGAAGCCTGATACACCTTTTGTGGCTAACCCACTATTGTTTTGCGAAGGAGATAGCAGCGCAGTCATTAGTATTCAAGGTGTGGGCTTGAGGTGGTATACCAGTGATACTGGCGCGGTAGCCTCTCTGAGTACACCCGCTGTAAACTATTCGACTCCGGGCACAAGTTATCATTGGGTGAGTCAGACCATCAATGATTGCGAAAGCGAGCGGAGCATGGTGGTGGTGACTGTGAGTCCACGAGTAACTGCAGATATCAACATCAGCAGTACGGTGTTTTGCCAATTTGATACGATAATATTGGAGAATACTACTACAAACCCTGCGACAGCAAACTATGACTGGAACCTTGGTAGTGGAGGAACAGTCATTTCAGGAACGGGTGCCGGCCCTTACCAGGTGAGCTGGGACAGTGCAGGCAGTAAGATGATCACACTTACGGTGACGAACCTGAATTGTACTGCAAGTGATTCTGTAGCTGTAACTGTAAAGCCTTCTCCGGAGGGATATTTTGAGATCAAGCCACATGCGTGCATAGGTGAGCAGTTGCAGGTGCAGGCGGGTTGGAATAGCTTTGGTCTAGATGCGTATAACTGGGACTTCAGTGATGCAGAAGTGCAAAGTGGTTTTGGGCCGGGCATGTATAAGCTTGCTTTTAACAATGCAGGCACTAAGCTCGTGAGCCTTCAGACTGTGTTGAATGGTTGCCGTTCAAAACTACATATTGATACGATTCAGGTACATGAATATCCTGTGGCAAGAATTGAGGTGAACCAGGCAACAGATATTTGCAGTGGAGACTCTGTGCTTTTCGGTGCAGAAGAAAATGCTGCAGAAATGCACAATTACCTGTGGGAGCCGCAGCGGTTTTTTAATGTCAATGGTGGTCCTCAAGCATGGGGCGTTGTGCAGACCAGTGGTTATGTGAATCTCACTGTGACTGATCCCTATGGCTGTAGCGGGAGGGATAGTATCCTGATGCAGGCTGCGCCATGCTGTACGGTGAATCTACCAGATGCGTTTACACCTAATAATGACGGGATCAATGATTTCTTCAAAATAATATCCGAAGGACATCATGATATTTCAACATTCAGGGTGGTGAACAGGTATGGGCAGACGGTGTATGAATCGCCTGATCAGAGCAGGGGATGGGATGGGAGATTGAATGGTGTGGAGCAGCCGATGGGTACCTATTTTTACTACCTGAGGTTTAAGTGTAATGGTGAAGATGTGATGGAGAAGAAAGGGGAAGTGATACTGATACGGTAGGCTGAAAGGAGTTTCCCGCAGGGGAGTACATTGTATAGCGGTTAGGAAGCAGGTATATCCCGGGTTTATACCTGGTTAATACGAAGTAGACTTGTTGCAGTAAACTGGGAGGTCCCTAGCAAGTCCCAAGGATATCCCAAGTATGATCTCTAAAAGGTCTCTATGAGGTCTCTATAGGGTCTCTATAAGGTCTCTATAAGGGTTGGGGGTTTGGCTCGGCTATGAGGATGATTTTCCTGATCAGAAGTAAATGCAGCCGGGTGCCAGCGGGCAGATTTGTATTTGCGCTGCTGGGCGTACACAGCTCAAATTATGAGGCCTGTATTAATACCGAAAAGACGAAAAGGTAACCCTCAGCTGAAGCATTTTTTTTTTACAGGCGTGGGGCGTAAAAGAACTTTTGAAAAACAGCAAAGGACTGAGTGAGGTGCGATTGCAGCCACACAATCCTTTGCTGCAAGATCTATACCATTTCGTAAACGACTGCTGCGCCCTGCCCTACTCCAACACACATAGTGGCGAGGCCATACCTGCCACCTCTGCGGCGAAGTTCATAAAGCAGTGTGGTGGAGATCCTCGCTCCACTACAACCCAAGGGGTGGCCCAGGGCGATAGATCCGCCGTTGACGTTAATCTTTGAAGTATCAAGTCCGAGATCGCGGATGCAGGCGAGACTTTGGGAAGCAAAGGCTTCGTTTAGTTCTATGAGGTCTAAATCGTTTACGGTGAGACCTGCTCTCTGTAGTGCTTTCTGAGTGGCAGGCACAGGACCTACACCCATGATGGCGGGATCTACGCCGGCGATAGCCATCGAGCGTACTTTGGCTATTGGCTTTAGTCCATACTTCTTCACTGCATCCTCTGAGGCAAGGATGACTGCAGCTGCGCCATCGTTTACACCACTGGCATTGCCGGCTGTTACGGTACCATCTTTTTTGAAGGCAGGCTTCAGGCTTGAGAGTTTTTCGAGCGTGGTTTCGCGTGGATGTTCATCCTGGTCAAAGACTATGGTTTTGCCTTTGCCGAGATCGACTGTGACCGGGAGAATTTCATCGTCGAATTTTCCTGCAGCTCTTGCTGCGAAATATTTCTGCTGGCTATCGAGCGCAAACTTATCCTGTTCTTCACGGGAAATGTTCCAGCGCTCAGCTACGTTTTCTGCTGTCTCACCCATGGTGTAGGGGTAGTGCAGCGTAGAAAGCTTGTCATTTATAAAGCGCCATCCGATACTGGTGTCAAAGATCTCTACTTTTCTTTGGTAGGGACTCTCAGCCTTTGCCATGACAAAGGGAGCGCGAGTCATACTTTCCACTCCTCCGGCAATGTACACTTCACCATCTCCGCACATGATCGCACGTGAAGCATCCATGATTGCCTGAAGGCCGGAAGCGCAGAGGCGATTAACTGTGTTGCCACCAACAGAATATGGCAGGCCTGCTAATAGTGCAGACATACGTGCCACATTGCGGTTGTCTTCGCCGGCCTGATTAGCAGCACCGGCAATGACATCTTCAATTGCATTGGTATCGAGGTTCGGATTGCGCTCTACAAGGGTCTTTATCACATGTGCCAGCAGGTCGTCCGGACGAACTGTAGAAAGGCTGCCGCCGTGTTTTCCTATGGGTGTGCGAATAGCGTCAACTATATAAACTGTGTTCATAAACTTTGTTATTGAGCAAGTGCCTGTTCAATGTCTTGAATAATGTCTTCAATGTTTTCTATGCCTACGCTCATGCGTATGAGTCCGTCAGTGATGCCAGACGCAAGTCTTGCCTCTCTGGGAACTCCGGCATGAGTGGTGGAAGCGGGATGGGAGATCAGTGTGTCGCAAGTGCCGAGAGAGACTGCGCTGGTGCAAAGTTTCAGGCTATTGATGAAAAGAGTGCCTCCTTCGTAGCCATTTTTCAATTCGAAACTTAGCATCGCCCCGGGATGTTTCATTTGCTTCTTTGAAAGCTCATAGTCAGGGTGCTGAGGTAAGCCCAGGTAGTTTACGGATGCTACAGCAGTGTGTGCGCTGAGGTATTCAGCCACCTTCATTGCATTGCTGCAATGTTTTTCCATTCTGAGGGCGAAAGTCCTGAGGCCATTTGTGAGCAGAAATGCTTCGAAGGCATTGCTGTTACCACCCAGGAGTCTATGTGTTTTGGTGACTGTGGTTTTCATTCTTTCGAGATCTCTGCCGATCAGTACGCCACCCACTGCAGTTCCATGTCCGTTGAGAAACTTGGTGGTAGAGTGCATCACATAGTCGACCTGGTATTTGAAAGGCTGCTGAAGGTATGGTGTAGCAAAAGTGTTGTCGGCGCAAACAATCAGATTGTGTTGTTTACCCAGTGAGGCCAGGGCTTCGAGATCGAAGCATTGCAGCGTTGGGTTTGCTGGTGTTTCGATGTACATCAGGCGTACTGATTCGTCGAATTGTAATGCTTTGGCTACCTGGTTCAGGTCGTGAAAATCTACAGTAAGCACTCCGATATTGAGTCCGGGAAGGACTTTGTCGATCAATTCCTGGGTGCCACCATAAAGAGAGTGGTGGGTGATGATCTTTTCACCAGCTTTAATGTTTGTAAGCAGCATAGTGGTGATGGCGGCCATTCCTGATGAATGCAGGATTGCTTTGAGCTGGAGCGGTGCTCCAGCTGCGTCTTTTAAACCGAACGCTTCCAGCAGAGCAATTTTTTCTTCGGCTTCATTGATAGTGGGATTGCCGAATCTGCCATAGACATAGCCCTGTTCGTTGCCTTTGAAAATTTCCACGGCCTGTTCTGCGGAGTCGAAGGTGTAGGTGCTTGAGGCGTAGATTGGCGTGAGGTGGGCGCGGTTGCTTTCCTGTTTATGGCCTCCATGGACGCATAGTGTGTCGAAGCCTGCTTCGTGATGGTTCATCAACTGAATTTACTCCACAAATTTACACATCCCTTTCGGGAATGGATGTTGCGGAAATCAGAAAGAAAGGAAAAGACGGTGTAAGGAGGGCCTAGTGGTTTTTAAGCTTCTTAAGCAAATCTTTGGCGGACACCTCGACAGGTTTTTCGTTGACAAGGACGACGAGGGTGCTATTTTCGGCAGCTCTACGCTGTACCAATTGTGCGACAGCCTTGCGGATGCCAAAAACAATCTTTTGTTTGAGCAGTGCGTTAGCTGGTTTCAGTGCCATTGGCTACGTTTTGAAGCATTAACCAAAGTTCGGGGTTTTCGATGTTTTTGACAAGTTCGTATTCGCCATCTGCGACTATACTCATTTCAGTACTGGAGTTATCAATAAACATCCAGAAGTCAGCGACAGCGTGATATAGTCTGAAGAAATTTTCAATACCTCTTGCATACCTTCTGTTTATCACTTCCACGGGAATATTGTGTCCGCCATTCCTTACGCGTTCGGCCACGCGCATAACTGCTTCTTCCGGTGTTCGCAACCAGAAATACAGCAAAGTGATAGTATAACCCTGTTTCCTTGCCAGCCTAATCAAAGAGAAATAGCTACGGGTGCTTAGGGTAGTTTCAAATGCGAAGCTTTTCTGTTCCTGCAACAGTTCCTTTATCCGCGCCAGCATTATTCTGCCTGCTGCAAGTGCAGCACCTTCAGGGTTCAATGGAGACAGACCTTGTGCAATCATATCAGCGTTCACAAACTCGTGGCACTGGAGCATTTCCGGCAAAACGGTGAGTGAAGCAGTTGTTTTTCCTGCACCGTTGCAACCGGCTATAATATAGAGCTGCGGCATGCGTTGAAGTTAACGAAAATGTATGTTCAGGTCCATGCTATTGAGGTAAAGAGAGAAGTAGTGGTGCTGAGGAGAGTGGATAACAGTAGTAGTAAAAACATGAAAAAGCCCCTGCAGTATGCAGAGGCTTTTTCCATAATAGTCTAACAGTAAATTCTATTTGAATTGCGGTACCAGGTCCTGAGCGAGCTTAGTCATCTTGCTGATGCCATCTTCAGGAAGTTTTCCTTTCTTAAACTCATTCAAAATATCAGGGTATTTCACTTCCATCTCACGGAGAAATGCTTCTTCAAACGCTTTGATGTTCTTAACCGGAACTTCGCGCATCAGGTTG
>JAFAAT010000226.1 GCA_023426425.1 Bacteroidota bacterium
CTTAAAAGCTACAGGGAGAATGGATTCGGACTATTACTAATCCGCACCAAAGACTCCAGTCAGCCAATTGGACTATGCGGTATTCTCAAGCGCCCCTCGCTGGAACAGCCAGACCTTGGCTTTGCGCTGATGCCTGAATTTGCCGGAAAGGGATATGGGTCTGAAGCTGCATCAGCAGTCATGAATGCAGCAACCAGGAAAATCCAGGGTCCCATCTTCGCGATCACCGCACAGGACAACACGGCTTCAATCAATGTGTTGCAGAAGACCGGCTTCAGATTATCCGGAACGTTTAGTTTGCCCGGCGAACAGGAAGTATTGCTTAAATTTGCCACTCCTGCTCATGGAAGCTCTTGAACTCACTCTCGAAACTTCGGCCGGACTAGCCGACATACGTCTCGAACCACTGGAAAGGGATGAGAAGATTTATTACAACGCAACTATTCTGCTGCCGCGCGTCGTAAGTGGCTCCCAAAGAAGTGAAATCTTTTGCTTTGATCTGTTTTATAGCCAACAGGAAAAAGTTTGGCGGTTTCACACAGGTGAAGATGGAATGCATCCGGAGATTGCAAAGATGGAGCCAGAGATTTCCAGCTATATCCTCTCAAATGGTTGAACAGGTTCCAGTTTGCTCCGTTTGTAGCCGCTTTTTTCCGATGTCTTATCCTATTATTTCGCATCTGTTGCATTGCTATTCAGGCCTAAAAAACCTCTTCGTTAAATTGACACTGCTTAAGTAACTTTGTCACCCTGCAAAGCAGGTAGATTTAACTTAAAAATAATCAGATACAAACCTCCCGGTGGCAAGATGAAAGATTTCAGCTACGTGATGAGCGCTCATCCCTCCTACATCGAATCCCTCTACAGTGATTATTCAAAAGATCCCACTACCGTCGACCCGGAATGGAAGAAATTCTTCGAAGGATTTGATTTCGCTGTCTCACGAGTCAATGGCAACGGCGCTGTTGCAGTTAAGTCACCCGTATCCTCTGATCAGCTCAAAAAGGAACTGAGCGTCTTTCAGCTTATAAATGCATATCGCAAGCGCGGTCACCTGATTGCTACCACCAATCCAATCCGCCCGAGAAAGGATCGCAAGCCACGTCTCGACCTCCAGGATTTTGGACTTTCCGAAAATGATCTGGATACCGAATTCTTTGCAGGAGCCTTTACTGGACTTGGCAAATCTAAGCTCAGGGACATCATCGATAAACTGAAAGCAACATACGCAGGTGAAGTCGGCATTGAGTTTACCTATATCAACAATGCTGATCGCGCGCTCTGGGTACAGCAGAATTTTGAATCCATCATGCAGCAACCACTTACCCTCGAACAAAGACGTAGGGTTCTTGAGAAGCTGAACGCCGGTGTAATATTTGAAAAGTTCCTCCATACAAAATACATAGGTCAGAAGCGATTCAGTCTCGAAGGTGGTGAAAGCACAATACCTGCATTAGACACTATCATTAACCGTGCAGCAGATGCAGGTGTTCAGGAGGTGGTTATTGGAATGGCGCACCGCGGACGTTTGAATGTCCTTGCCAATACCTTAGGTAAGACCTACGAGCAAATCTTTTCCGAGTTCGAGGGAAATCTTCCCCCCGATACCACTATGGGAAGCGGAGACGTGAAGTACCATCTTGGTTTCAGGGCAAATATCAAAACTCCGGAAGGAAAGGAGATCAACGTTCAACTTGCTCCCAACCCATCCCATCTTGAAGTGGTCGATCCGGTTGTGACCGGTTATGCCCGTTCAAAAGCAGATACTTTATACAACAGGGAGTATGAAAAAGTACTACCCATTCTCATTCATGGTGACGCTGCCATTGCAGGCCAGGGAGTAGTGTACGAACTCCTTCAAATGAGCCTGCTGCCCGGCTACTATACAGGCGGTACTATTCACTTCGTCATCAATAACCAGATTGGTTTCACTACCGACTTTGATGATGCCCGCTCAGCAGACTATTGCACAAGCATTGCTTCAATGCTTCAGGCTCCTGTACTTCATGTCAACGGTGATGATCCCGAGGCTGTAGTCAAAGCCTGTCAGTTGGCCGTAGCCTACCGTCAACATTTCCACCAGGATATCTTCATCGATATGGTTTGTTACCGGCGTCACGGCCATAATGAAGGCGATGATCCGAGCTTTACTCAACCAAGACTGTATGACCTGATTAAGAAGCATCCCAATCCCCGCGAGGTTTACACACAGTATCTGATGAAGGCAGGTGCTACAGATGCGAAGGGTCTCGCAGAAGAAATGGAGAAGCGATTCTGGAATGATCTGCAGCACAGACTGGATGAGCTGAAACAGAAACCTCTCCCGTATTCTCTGCAGGCACCCGAACAGGCATGGTCGGATCTGCGCAGAGCCAAACCAGAGGACTTTGACAACTCACCTGAAACTGCAATATCTGCAGACCAGTTCAGGAAGCTGTTCAGTATAATCATGAAGGTACCCGAAGGTTTCAAACCTTTGCGTAAGCTTCAGAAGCTTTTGGACGAAAAGATCAAGCTGTTTGAAGAAAAGCAACTGGTCGACTGGTCTTCAGGAGAGCTTATGGCCTATGCAAGCTTACTTGCAGATGGTAAGGACGTAAGGATGAGCGGCCAGGATGTTCAGCGGGGTACTTTCTCCCACAGGCATGCAGTTTTGCACGACGAGCAAACCAACGAAGAATACAATCGTTTAAGCAAGATATCAGACAAAGCGACTTTTCAAATCTATAACTCCCTCCTTAGTGAGTTTGCAGTACTGGGCTTTGAATATGGTTATTCCATCGCAAACCCTGATATTCTCACTATCTGGGAAGCTCAGTTTGGCGACTTTGCTAATGGAGCGCAGACCGTCATAGATCAGTACATCTGTACAGCAGAGACAAAATGGAACCGTATGAGTGGCCTGGTAATGCTTTTGCCACACGGCTTCGAAGGCCAGGGGCCCGAACACTCCTCTGCCAGAATAGAACGGTTCCTTCAGCTTTCGGGCGAATTGAACATTGTAGTTACCAATGTAACTACTGCCGCAAACCTGTTCCATCTTTTCCGTAGGCAGCTCGCCTGGGATTTCCGCAAGCCACTGGTAAACTTCACACCAAAAGCAAACCTGAGACTAAATCGTTCCTATTCCAGCCTTGAAGAGTTTACTAACGGTGGTTTCAAAGAAGTAATCGACGATGCCTACATCAAAACAGCATCAAAGGTTAAGAAGGTTTTGTTATGTACCGGTAAAATCTATTTTGAACTTAGTGACAAGCAACAGGCTGAAAAGCGAACAGACGTTGCGGTTGTAAGATTGGAACAAATTCATCCGCTCCCACTAAAACAACTTGACGAGCTGCGCGCCAGATATAAGAATGCTGAATGGATC
>JAFAAT010000012.1 GCA_023426425.1 Bacteroidota bacterium
GCTCAGGGGTGTTGCCAGTTCAAGGAAGTTCCGTTCGAAGATATTTCGGGCCACGTTTGCCTCGTCAATGAAAAGATTCCTGTTCTGGAAATAGATGGCCAGGCGAATGACTATACCCAATCCTATCAGCAGCCAGCAGAAAACTGTAGCTATTCGTGGGAGCAAAGGGAGGTATTTACTGTCTTTTTTCATTATTTGACATTGAACGCTTGCGGAAGCAGAATATACCCGCAACCGGCCTTGGTGCAAAAATGAATAAATTGCAGCCTGTTTGCAACTAAGCAGACACATAAACTTTAATAATTCAAAGAATTATATGGCTTTAACACAACTGAAGAACTACGCTGAAGGAAGCTGGGTGACAGCAAAAAAAGAAGGTGATGTGCTTCATAATGCAATCAACGGAGATGCCATCTATACCGCGAGCAGCGAAGGGCTGGATTTTGGTGCAATGATGGATTACGCACGCAGGGTAGGTGGTCCCGCCCTGAGGAAGCTGACCTTTCATCAGCGTGGCAGAATGCTCAAGGCGCTTGCCATGCATCTGTTGGAACATAAGGAGTATTTCTACAAGATCAGCACTTATACCGGCGCCACCCGTGCCGATAGCTGGGTAGACATAGAAGGGGGTATTGGTAATCTTTTTTCCTACGCCAGTCTACGCAGACAGTTCCCTGATGAGCGGTTCTATGTAGACGGTGAAGCGGCAAAGCTTTCAAAGAACGGAACGTTTATAGGACATCATATTATGGTTCCCCGCGAAGGCGTGGCTATCCACATCAACGCTTTTAACTTTCCCGTCTGGGGCATGCTGGAAAAAATAGCTGTCAACCTGCTTGCCGGTGTGCCAGCCATTGTAAAGCCCGCAACCCTGACTTCTTTCCTCACCGAAGCAGTCTTCGAAGAAATCATCAGGTCTAACATTCTCCCTGAAGGTTCCCTGCAACTGATCTGTGGCTCGGCCCGCGGAATACTTGATACTGTAGAAACACAGGACGTGGTCACATTCACAGGCTCCGCTGATACAGGCCGCAAGCTGAAATCACATCCCCGGATACTGGCAGAGGCGGTTCCTTTCAATATGGAAGCTGATTCTCTCAACTGCTGTGTGCTTGGTCCTGACGTAAGGCCAGGCATGCCGGAGTTTGACATCTTTATCAAAGAAGTGGTGAGGGAGATCACTACCAAAGCCGGACAGAAATGTACGGCCATTCGCAGGGTTATTGTACCAGCGGACAGGGTAGAGGATGTACAGATTGCACTGGGCAAGCGCCTGCAACAAACCACCATCGGCGACCCTTCCAAGGAAGGTGTGCGCATGGGTCCACTCGCTGGAATCTCTCAGCGCAATGAGGTGAGGGAAAAAGTGCAGCTGCTTGCAAAGACTCAGCAGATCGTCATCGGAGACCTGGAGAACTTTGAAGTGATCGGTGCAGACAAGGAAAAAGGTGCATTTCTCGCACCAATCGTGTTCCTTAATGATGATCCTTTCCATAAAGTAGATTGTCACAACGTAGAGGCTTTCGGTCCTGTGGCCACCATCATGCCTTATAAAGAACTGGAAGATGCCATGGAGCTTGCCAAGATGGGCCGCGGTTCACTGGTTTGTTCCATCGTAACGCAGGACGATTCTATAGCTACAGATTTTGTATTGGGCACTGCAGTGATGCATGGACGTATTCTGATACTTAATGCCGACTGCGCCAAAGAAAGCACAGGTCATGGTTCACCATTACCGTTGCTGGTACATGGAGGACCCGGTCGTGCAGGTGGGGGAGAAGAGATGGGAGGTAAGCGTGGCGTGATGCACTATCTGCAGCGGACTGCTATCCAGGGTTCACCAACCACTATTTCCAGGATCACGAATGTGTACCAGCAAGGTGGCCGTCAGACTGAAACTGAGGTACATCCTTTCAGAAAACATTTTGAAGACCTGCAGGTAGGCGACACACTCATAACAGCGAAGCACACAGTCACAGAGACCGACATCACCAACTTTGCCAATGTAAGTGGAGATAATTTCTACGCCCATATGGATGCCACCTCACTGGAAGGAACAATCTTCGAACGCAGGGTAGCACACGGATATTTCATTCTTTCCAAGGCGGCGGGGTTGTTTGTAGATGCAAAGAAAGGCCCCGTGTTATTGAACTATGGCATTGATGAATGCAGGTTCACTAAACCTGTGTATCCTGGAACGACCATTGGTGTAAAACTTACCGTGAAGGAAAAAGTGGACCAGGAGAAAAGGTCTGAAGAAGATATTGCCAAGGGTATTGTGAAATGGCTGGTGGACGTGTATGATGAAACCGGGGAGACTGTAGCCATTGCCACCATCCTGACTATGGTGAAAAAGAGAAACCAGGAATAGGTTCGTCACAGCATATTCATAAAAGCTGCCGGGGTGTTGAGTCACGGCAGCTTTTTGTATTTTGATAGTCTGGTTTCATCTACTAATAGAAGGAATTTCAGACAACGAGATGAAGATAGCCAGACATATTTGTAATGTCAGCTCTGATGTACCACTGTATAAACGATATACCTGAACGCTATAGATTACATTGTTGAAATGAATAAGCTATTCGCAATAACGATTCTCTTTTTCTGTATTCATTTTTCTATTGTTTGCCAAGGTCAATCTGAAACTTTCACTTCTACTGACGGTAGGCTTAGATTCGATATAGTGCTAGATCAGAAGCATTTCTTCATCTTGCTTACCCGCAGCGCTGGCTGTGTCCAATCTGTGCATACTTTATCTTCAGGACAGGTGGTACGCGAAAATGAAAAAGTATTACTTGTTGACCTTGAGCAGAATTTCGTTCATACTTTCAGGTCACTAGAAGACACACTAGTCGGGGTGAATACATTCGAGTTCCTAAAAGCTGTGGAGTTAAAGAAAGATCAATATTATCAGTTACAGATTGCAGAATTAACTGAGATTCACCGAAAAGGAGCAGTTGAGTTCGAGCTGCCGCAAGAGCTACAGCCGATACAGAACTATTTTGATTCGTTGGCGTCAAACAGAATTCCCTCTGACACTTCATCTTACATGGGAGCTTGGGGGTCTACATTGCCACCTGGTAAAGGAGACAATTTTTGGATCGAGTTTTCGCCTGCGCATTACAAGCTTTACTACTTCGATATAGTTTTATTCACGGGACGATATTACCGGCTAGATGAAACCATATTTTTAGAGACTGGTATTGGCGGTATAATGTCCTTCACTGTTGATAGGTTTACTCTCGTCCCATTAAAAACGCTGAAATGGCTAAATCTTCGGTTTTTCAAAGTGTGAATAGATTGATGATACGGCAGGCTGACAGCACTCCAAGGTTTGTTGATTTAATGCTAACAGGAAATTTGTATGAATTTGCAGTACATTTAATTTTTCCAATGAACTCTAAAAACCTGACAAAAACACTGCTCTTGTTAGCTCTCATTGTTCAGGGATGCTACGCACAGAAAATTCCAGTTTCAATCCAAGAAAGCTTTGATAATTGCTACAATGGTAATACTGCAATTGACTCATACTTGAGAATTGATGGCTATTACGTAGATCGAAAGCTAGAACGACATTGCTATGGATACGGTAAGAGCCAGCATTGTACCGACACAAGCTATACCTACTTTATGTTCTTCGAAGACGGAACCTTCCTGTATAATTTTAGTCCCACATACAACACCAGTGTAGCTGAATATTTTGCAGCCCCACCTAAGGCTGACCGCAGGGGCAACTATCTGTTTCCCAGCAAATGGGGTATCTATCGCCTGGAAGACGACTCGATTATTATCGTTCAAACTATTTACCGGCCTGCCATTCGCCGGTGGCAGAACTTCAATTGGTCTTTTAGGGAAGGTAGGTATAAAATTGTTGATCGATCTACATTGAAAGTTATTTCCGAAAGAGGGCGCTCTGGTGATGACCGATGGCACTTTGAACACAATGAACAAAATCAACCCCTTCATCTCCCTGCTCAGTTTCATCCATTGCCCGTGAAGCCTCCTCCGAATAGCTGGTTGAAAGAACACGCAGAGTTTTTTTGTGAGAAGGATTTGGGGTCTGAAGACAAGGCGCCTCAATGAGTATTCCCAAGTCTTAAACACGGAGAAACTTGCATGCGTTCGTCCTTCCTTGACCAATTCCATCATACCAGCTAAAACTTTTTCCCTGATATTTGCACCGTTAAAGAGCGAAACACATGCAACATACAGAGGGATATGTACGTACCGAAATTGAGCACGGCATTGCAACTATTGAATTCTTCCACCCAGCCAGCAACTCCCTGCCCGGAGGCACCCTTTCCGACCTGGCGAAGACTATAAATGATATCGGTATCGATGATCGTGTGCGGGTACTGATCCTGAAAAGTGCAGGAGACAAAGCTTTTTGCGCAGGTGCTTCATTCGATGAGCTCATCGCTATCTCCAGTGAAGCAGAGGGCAAGAAGTTCTTCAGCGGCTTCGCCAATGTGATCAACGCCATGCGCAAATGCCATAAGTTCATCATCGGTCGCATACATGGCAAGGCTGTTGGTGGAGGCGTAGGTCTTGCAGCCGCCGTAGATTATGCCATCGCTACCGAAGAAGCTTCCGTAAAACTCAGCGAACTGGCAGTAGGCATCGGCCCATTTGTAGTAGGTCCGGCGGTAGAACGCAAGATTGGCTTGTCCTGTTTTTCCCAACTCGCAATAGATGCTACAGAATGGCGCTCGGCCGAGTGGGCAAAAAAGCACGGCCTGTACTCTGAAATACATGGCTCTGTGGAGGAAATGGACGAGGCCATCAGCAGTCTGGCTACTCGTCTGTCACATAGCAGTCCGGATGCAATGGCTCAATTAAAAAAAGTATTCTGGCATGGTACCGAACACTGGGATAGCCTGCTTGCAGACAGAGCCGCCGTAAGTGGTCGCCTGGTACTCAGTGAGTTCACCAGAAATGCCATCAATAAATTCAAGAGCCGACCTGCAAAAAACTAAGAATGCGCCGAAAGGCGCTTTTTTATTTCTCCTCTCCACAATGTCAAAGTTCAGAGTCTTCACGTTTTTTCATTAACTTTTACGGCCAAAACTTTACTCCATGCCTCATATTGTTGTTGCTACTGATTTCTCTGAGGTCGCTGAAAACTCAGTTCAGTACGCGTGTCAGCTCGCTAAGGACTTCAACACGCCTCTTGTTGTGCTCCATGCATTTATTATTCCGGTCACCTTCAGCGACACACCAATGCCCATAATGCCTGTAGATGAAGGGAGAGAGATAGCTGAGGAACGCCTCTCAGG
>JAFAAT010000013.1 GCA_023426425.1 Bacteroidota bacterium
TGCAAGGAGATGTGGGGAGTGGGAAGACTATTGTAGCGGTAATGGCCATGTTGCTGGCCATGGACAATGTACGGGATACGGATCAGGAAGCTTTTCAGGCCTGCCTGATGGCACCGACAGAGATACTGGCGCAGCAGCACTATATAAGCATCAAGGAGTTGCTGGAGCCCATGCAGATACCTGTGGCCCTGCTTACGGGAAGCATCAAAGGGAAAGAGCGAAAGGAGATATTGGCAGGACTGAGCTCAGGCACCTTACCGGTGGTAGTAGGAACGCATGCATTGATTGAGGAGAGTGTGCAGTTCAGAAACCTGGGGCTGGCCGTAATTGATGAACAGCACAGGTTTGGAGTAGGGCAGCGGGCGAGGCTCTGGCAGAAGAATGAGCGTGCTCCGCATGTGCTAGTGATGACAGCCACGCCTATACCGCGAACGCTTGCTATGACGCTGTATGGCGATCTGGATGTGTCGGTGATTGATGAGTTGCCGCCTGGGAGGCAGGAAATAAAGACCGTGCACCGTAATGAAATGCACCGTGCCAGGGTGATGGAGTTCGTGCGTTCGGAGATTGACAAAGGCAGACAGGCGTATATAGTGTACCCGCTAATTGAGGAGTCGGAAAAGCTTGATTATGAGAGCCTGGTGGCAGGGTATGAACAAGTGAAGATCTGGTTTCCGGAGCATAAGTACCGGATAGCCATGGTGCATGGCCGGCAGGACCCGCAGGAGCGGGAGCGGAACATGCAGCGGTTTGCTAAAGGGGAAGCACAGGTACTTGTAGCGACGACAGTGATTGAAGTTGGAGTGAATGTTCCGAATGCGAGTGTGATGGTGATTGAAAGTGCAGAACGGTTTGGTTTGTCGCAGCTGCACCAGCTGAGGGGGCGGGTTGGAAGAGGAAGTGAGCAGTCTTATTGTATTTTGCTGACAGGCAGCAAAATATCCGGAGAAAGTGAACAGCGCATGAATATCATGGTGTCGACTGCCAATGGCTTTATCATAGCAGAACAGGACCTCGCGATGCGGGGTCCCGGAGACATATATGGCACCCGTCAGAGCGGGATACTGAAGTTTAAACTGGCGGATATTGTAGAGGATGCTGCGCTATTGGAACAAACGCGGCAGGCGGCTCAGCAACTGATTGAATCAGACCCCAGACTTACAGCTCCTCAACATCAGCCACTTAGAAATACGTTGTTCCGAGAGGCCAATCTGAGTGAATGGAGTAAGATCAGCTAATTCCTTATCTGTTACTTCTGTAGATTTTTGAATCTTTGGCTTTAGCAGGTTTGGGCGGGTGTGAGTTTTCATTCATAGTGCTTCCTCTGTAAGGATCTCTCGGAAAGGCGGATCTGCGGCAGGATGAAGCCACTAAGCCAATGGATAACATGATGAAAAGTATCAGGATGGTAGTATTTCTGTTCATGCAGTCAAAATACAAACAGATTCTTCAAAATACAAAATCGAAAAAGGGGGAAAACCAGATTTTGGGCATGATCTTTCGTAATACAGGTCTTGGATCTGTAAAATTACGGAGCACCTAAAATCCCTGGTGCATTATTTGTGCCTTTATCGATATGAGCAAGAAACCTCTGTCCAGAGAAGAAGCTGAGAACCTGAGCAAAGAATATCAATACCTATCAGGACGTGAATTCCTGGACGGAGAGAATAATTCATCAACTGTAGAATGTGTCACTATTGCCCCATTCGACCCCATCAACAAGCTCATCCTTCTTCACGAATATAAAGATTGCCGCAACTGTGAGAAAGCTATGGATTTCTATGCCGGATATGATTTTGATGTAGTTGTGATCACACTTGTACAAAAAGAAAGAGCCTACCTGGAGTACGCTGATATAGCATCATTCCTTGAACAGACACAGGTGATACAGAACCTGGATACCTGGAAAGATGTTGCACAATAGGATTTGAAGACCTGTTTTCCCGAGGCCCGGTAGCGCCATCTAAAGATCGTGGGGGCGTCGGCCTGGCTAAGTAATGTCCAAATCCGAATATCGAAAGTCCGAAACAAATTCAAAATTCAAAGCTCAAAATATCTAAAGATCCTGGGGGCGTCAGCCTGGCTGAGTAATGTCCAAATCCGAATATCGAAATTCGAAACAAATCCTAAACTCAAATGTTTAAATTTCTGAACGTCTCAGGCTCTTGTGGTAGGCGGTAGGCTACTGCTGTGCGCTAGTAATAGAAATTACAAAGAGATACTTAGAGGGGGCAGAGGAAGCAGAGGGGTGCTCCCCGGCTGAAGCCGGAGTGATGAAAGGTAGGGGGAGAATGCACGAGGGTTTTCTTTGGTTGGGTTAAAGCCCATTACGAGTAGGGAACTGTGTCCCCGGGCTGAAGCCCGGGGCTAATGGACATGTTCGGCTTCTATAAGCAAACGTTTGCTCCTCTGGCTAAAGCCGTCGGAGATGAGGTTAGAAGGTCGGAACTTTGTGACGCCCGGGGCTAATGGACACGTTTGGCTTCTATAAGCAAACGTTTGCTCCTCTGCCTAAAGCCGTCGGAGATGAGGCTAGAAAAGTTGGAAGTTTGGGAAGCCAGGGGCCGGTGAATCTCGAAATCTGAATATTTCTTTTTAAATAATACTGCGAAAACGAGCCCTGGTGGCATATTCATTGAATAGGGAGTGAAACAACCTATCACCATGAAATACCTGCTACTTACCACAGTATTCTTC
>JAFAAT010000275.1 GCA_023426425.1 Bacteroidota bacterium
CATCAAATCTCGTTGTATATCAAGGCGCTGTTATATTAACTTTAACAGCGCCTTGCCCTTTCGTAATGGCATAATTTTTACCTTGCATCCGTGTAACTCTTTCACCTCCAATCCACTGCAGTTTTCAGAGGTTTTTTGAGCAAATTATTCCATAATGAAGTACAGGATTTTCTATTTAACCGGCCTATTTACCCTTCTTACACTCGTACTTACCGATACCACTTCCTTCGGCCAACGGAGGAAAAGAAATAAACGCGTAAAAAAAGTCAGCATTTATGACGTAGACACGCTGGTGAACCCAATCCCGCTCCAGCGAAGCATGTGGCACGAGAAGCGCATTGACGTAGCTCAGCGAACTGCCGACCTGTCCGATGGTCGACTGGACAATGCCATCCGCTTCTCAGAAGACGTCACCATGTCTCAGATGCTCACTCAGGCAATCATTCATGACGTAGACCGACTGCAGATCATGATCGAAAACCTGCCAATCCAGAATACCGGCGAGATGTCTGAGTCACAACTTAAAATTCGCTACCTCACAGACCTTAATGAGCTGATGCGAAAGTTCAACGCAGACGCCTCTCCCGATCCGATTTTCTGGCGCCGGGTAGTCCTCAACTTCAGAGACATGCTCATCGCCCGTCACGAAAACCGTGTACATGAGTTTGCTGTCACTCATCCCGATATCTACAGCTTCACCAATATCCAGCTGCTCGACGGATTCCCCGAGTCAAAGACCTATGTCATTAGCGCAATGGGACGCAAAGACCCCCGCATGATGATTAAGAAGCTGGGTGAATTTGCTGATGATGCAGGGGCAGATGTTGTGGTTTCAGAAGCGGCTAAAGTCGTACCTAACGAAATTTTCAACTACGCTACTTCCACCAATTACCCTCTGAAAAACGCAGTAATGCGCAGTCAGGACCCTCTGGTGCAAACAATCGTCCGCATCGCCAGGGAATCTAAATCTCCCTTGCGTGCAATGCCCTTCCTTAGCTGGATTCATAATAAGAAACAAACCATAGCAGAAATCGACAAGATCACCGCCAACGAAGACCTTTTCTTCAAAAGCCTGGTAAATCTCAAACTCGAAAACCAGCAGCTTGGCGGCCAGACTTTCACCAACGAACTTCAGTATCGTGGCCTCAAATACGTCCGGGACATGAATGACCTCCACGACGAGAAAGATGCCATTCGTTTCAAAAGCATCGAGGGCTTCACCCCTGAACAGCTTTATTTCATTATGGTCTACGGACAGGACGAAATCTACACCAGTTCTTTCCTCGGCACTTTCAATCGTATGCTCCAGCGTATGGGCGACTCAGTACAGGGCGGCGACCTCCTCGCAAAGGTGCACTACGACAAGTTCCGCACATTCATCCGGATGAACGCCGGCTACAACACGCTCGGCCGCTTCCTCGGAACAATGGACTCTACCAACAAGACCAAACTAATGAGCGACTTCATCGCCGGCCTCGAAAAAGGTTCAGAAGAAGAACTTGAAGATGCTGTCGACGTCGCAGATGCATTCGGTAGTATTCAGGACAAAGAGCTTCTTGACTTTCTGCAAAAAGAAGTAAAAGCAAACTACGAAAGGTCTTATCGGGAGCGGAGCCTGAAAGGAATGCGGGTGTATGCCCTGCTCGCTACGCTCTTCAACGGCCTCAAGGCCAGTGACAATCCCACTGCCATTCAGGCACAGTCCGATGTGTTGAGCCTTCCACCTATAAACCTTGTCCAGTACAAGAACCTGAAAGATGATTCAGGTATCGTCTACCAGCAGGTCTTCTTCTATGGTGATGAAGATGGCAAGACTTCCTTCACCAGCTTCCTCGGCAACTTCAAGGACGGCAAATGGAAAGTTGTACCCAGCAAATATTGGACAACAATCACTTCCACTTCCGGAAAACCTACTGTTATCTACGCAAATAATCCGCTCTCAGAACCTGAGGACGAAGAAGCACAACGTCAGCTGGTAAAGCACCTGAACGAGAAAAATATCCACCCCACCGTTATCGTGCACCGCGGACATAGCTATCACCTCCCACTCACGCTCGACAGGTTGAACAAACATGCAAGAATCGTCATGCTGGGCTCCTGCGGCGGGTACCATAACCTCGGCACCGTACTAAGCAAGTCACCAGACGCACACATCATCTCTTCCAAGCAAGTGGGTTCTATGGGCGTGAACGAGCCAATCATCAAGTCTTTGAACAACCACATTACAGCCGGCAAGGACGTAGATTGGATCAACATGTGGAAGGATCTGAATGGCTACTTCACCAGTAAGCTTCCTAAACACAAGCCAACCTTCGACGACTATGTGCCCCCGCATAAGAACCTGGGCGCTATCTTCATCAAAGCTTACCGCAAGCTCTCCAGCAACGAAGAGGTCCTGGAAGACGAAGCAGAAGAAGGTTAATTCAATACATCATTTTTGCAGGAAAGAGTCAATCAGCTGGTTGACTCTTTCTGCTTTTTCCCACTGCACAAAATGACCTGCTTGCTGCAAAATATGCAGCTCCGCGCCGGGAATCCTTCCTGCGCCTTCTTCTGCAATGCTTCTTGTGGTGCGCGGATGGATCAGCCGGTTGGGGATCAGAGCGTCTCTCTCTCCAAAGATCACAAGGGTAGGGCAGGTGAGTAGATGCAGGCTGTTATACACCGGTTCATGCAGCATCCCATGAATACACGCATCCACCATCTTCCTGTACTGCTTGAGCGGCTGACCCCGCAGAAGCTCCACCAGGTCCATGATCATCGTATCCGCCTGCTGTGTATTATGGTAAAAGCTTGTCCTGAGCAACTTCGTCAGGCTCTGCTCCTCAGATGTAAAGAAGTCAGCAAAATGTAGCCCACCCTGGTAGATACTCATCTCAAAAGGGGTAAATACTTCAAACCCGGCAGGAGCACAAAGTATGAGCCTGTCTGCAATGGCGGGCTCTCGCAGCATTGCTGTAATCGCTATCTGCCCGCCCATAGAGTGGCCGGCGAGGGAAAGGTTTTTCAATCCAAGCTTCTCAATCAGTTCAATCACAACGTCAGTGAAGTAGTTGATGCTAAAAGGATAATCACCTCTTTCAGACAGACCATTCCCCGGAAGGTCTATCGCCACACACCTGTACCGCTGCCTCAGGTACTCAATATTTTTCATCCACCCCAACGCATAGTTTGCTAGCCCATGTATAAACAGGATTGTCTCAGGGCCAGCCCCTTCATCAATATAGTTTACCTCACCTGCGTCCTTCAGCCTGATTTTACTTGTATGAAATGGATAGTTTATTCCTGCCTTCATACTTTAAAGATAGCTTCCACAGGACCTATACTCCCCGCTCCATTGGCAAAATGTGTAGCTTCTTCCACATTTTGTACCTATGGTTGTATAATCTATTCAAAACTCCACAATTAGATATGCTCTTTAAGCCGATTTATATAGTTCAGCTTACACGCCCTAAGTCTTTAATGAGTTATCTTTTATGTATAGGCAAACGGCTTTGCAGTCACAGCCAGCTGTTAAATAACAACACGATGAATCGCTATGGCATATTTATTTTCAATGCCTTAGCTGATTATTTCTTCAACCAAAAAACTTTTATCCTATGGCAGAGAACAGGAATTTGGGTGGTCAAAACCCAAACAAGGTTAACCAGCAAGGCGACAGGGGCACTTCCCGTCAAAGCGGAAACGAATCTTTCGACCGCGATCTGAGACAGGATGAAGATCTTCAGCAGGACGTTTCAATAGGCGGCGGTAGCCTACAGTCGGATCGTCTCGGACGTGAAGGCAGCGACGAAAACCTTGAAAATCAACGAATGGGATCAGACCGTGGAAACCTCGGTGGCAACCAGTCCGGCAGCACCCAACGCGGTAGCAGCGGGTCCGGCAGCAACCTTGGTAGCAGGTAATCCGATAAGAGTTATATCTGGTATCGCACCAAGTATACAAGTAAGCCCTTTGGATTTTTCCGGAGGGTTTACTGCTTTTTCAATAGACCCGAAGGGCCTGGAACAGTTTTTATTAACTTATAGGTAACAGCCGAATCACTAAGAAGTTTTCAGTTGTGTGTGTGATTAATGAAAAAAAGGTGCACTTTCAAGTGCACCTTTTCTCGTTTATAAGATATCATTGACTAACATCTTTCGGCTACCCACTTTGCTACCGTTGGCGCCAGCTCTTTCTGGCTCTTTCCCCCCACAAACACACCAATATGCCCTCCTGGGAATGCATACTCTTTCTTATCCTTCGAACCAATATGATTCATCACCGCCAGTGTACTGCTGTTAGGAATAATATTATCCTCTGTAGCATACACATTCAGGAATGGCACCGTCATGTTCTTCAGGTTCACCTTCCGACCTCCTAATTCCAGCTCACCTTTGATCAATTTATTGTCACGGAACAGGTCCTTGATATACTTTCGGTACATCTCGCCGGCGATTGCAGGCAAATCTCCCTTCCATTTTTCCATACGCAGGAAGTTCATCAGCTTGTCCTGGTCTTCCATAGCATCCATCACCCCGAAATACTTGCTGATGTTCATGCTTGGCTTCAACATGCCAAAAGCACTGTCTATCTGCTCACCAGGTATCGTACCTACACTATCCACCATCGTATCCACGTCGATGTACTTCGCCCATTTATAAAGCATACACCCGCCATTTTCAAAATCATATGGCGCTACATAGGTTGTAAGCGACTGGAGCTTCTCAGGGTACAACGATGCATAGATCATTGAATAAGTACCGCCCTGGCAAATTCCCATCTTGTGAATCTTCTCTACTTTGTGTGTCTTCCTCAGGAAGTCAACAGCGTCATTCATATAGCCGTCGATATAGTCTTCCATCGTAAGATAGCGGTCTGCTTTGGACGGATATCCCCAGTCCATGATATACACATCCAGTCCCTCTTCCACTAGCTTTTTCATCAGACTCCTGTCCGGCTGCAGGTCCAGCACATCATGCCTGTTCAGCATGGCAAATGACACTAGCACTGGTGTGGTGCATTTGGCAGGTGTATCTCTCAGGTAGTGATACATACTTACCTTGTCTGATTTCCACACTAGCTCTTTAGGAGTAGTGGCAATTTCTACGGTTTCGATTTTCTGCAGGGTTTCGTAGCCTTTAGAGAGTTTCTGGGTCGTGGAGATGAGCTCTTCCATCATGCCTGTGGGGTTCCAATTCATTTATATCAGGATTTTGTGCGAAGTTAATAATGTTTTGAAATAGTACACGTTAAGTTGATATGAGCTCATCAATTCCATGCCATCCTGCATTAGAATAAATGAAAAAAGCCCCGCATTGGACGGAGCTTTAATATCATTGAAGAAGCAAGCTTATTTAGCGAGGAAATCCTTCACCTTATCCTTGTGAACCATACCTTCTTTAAAAGTGTAAGCACCAGTCTTAGGGCTGCGCACAGCCTTGATCACCTTAGTATAGTTCTTTGCTTCTGCTGCCTGCTTAGGATCTTTCTTGATCGCCGTTTTAGCTGCTTTTGCCATGACGTTTTTTTATTTAAAAGTTTATACAAACCTACCAGCGGTAGTTCTTATTTAATTTCCTTGTGAACAGTTACCTTCTTCATGATCGGATTGAACTTCTTCAGCTCAATACGCTCAGGAGTATTCTTCTTGTTCTTAGTGGTAATATAACGGCTGGTGCCTGGCAAGCCAGTGTTTTTATGCTCGGTACACTCCAGAATTACCTGTACACGGTTTCCTTTTTTAGCCATCTTATGTGCTTTTAAACTTTTTAATTAATTAGACTGTCTGACCTTTAGCACGAAGTTCCTTCACTACGCTATACAAGCCATTTTTGTTGATGGTACGGATTGCATCAGCTGTTAACTTCAGCGTCACCCAACGGTCTTCTTCCACCAGGAAGAAACGCTTAGTCTGCAGGTTAGGCAGAAAGCGACGCTTTGCTTTCTTATTCGAGAAAGAAACTTTATGACCAGTTATGGGTTTTTTACCTGTTACCTGACAAACGCGAGCCATGCTTATAAAATTTAGGACTGCAAAGGTAAGGAAAAAAAGAAATTGAAAAACCGAATTTTAAAAAAAATATTGCTGTGATTGGCTGAATCAGAACTGTTTCTGTAGCCCCCATTGCCCGGATCAGTTAATTACATTACGCTACGCCAGCTCAGGATACAGCAAATCGTCCAGATCACTGATGCCCGGAATGTTCTCACAAACAAACCCCTCCGCATAGGCAGTGCCAATCCGCTTACCCATCAGCGAATCCCTGTATTTTATCTGGTCCAGGAATCCCTGGGTGGCTATATACGTGATGGGCTCACTGGAGTTCGGATCGTGAAACTGGCTTTTATACGCCTGGATGGCCTCCATCTTCAGGTCAAAAGTCTCAGAAATATCCACAATAATGGTGGGTTCATGAAGGCGGTCCTGCATCATATGAAATATCCGTTTCGGACGCCAGGGAGCCTGAGGCTCGCCATCTGCCACGTTCTCTATTTTGCGCAGCCCCGCGAGAAAGCATGCATCAGCAATCAGCCTTCCCGCCCTTCCATGATCAGGGTGCCGGTCAGCAAGTGCATTCGCTAGAATGATCTGAGGCTGGTATTTCCTGATGTAACTGATGAGTTTCAACTGGTGCGCTTCATCATTCCTGAAAAAACCATCGGCCATCCCCGCATTTTCCCGCACGCCTATACCCATGATTTCCGCCGCTGTCGCCGCTTCCTGGAGTCTTAGCTCAGGTGTACCCCTGGTCCCCAACTCTCCCCGCGTCAGGTCCAGAATGCCCACAGGCTGACCCTTTCTCGCGTGCTTAATTAAAGTACCGGCACAACCCAGCTCAATATCATCAGGATGAACCGCAATTGCAAGAATGTGAAGTTTTTGCATCGCGCAAAGTTAATGTGCGATCACGTTCAATTTTTTTCGATTGCTTTTTTTGTCACGCCCGACACCCGCATTAAGTCCCCCTCTGTCCCTATGGTCCCTAATGTCCCACTGTCCCTCGTCGCTCTCGTCCCGCTCGTCACTCTTGTCCCACCCGTCCTACTCGTCCCCAATGCCTCGTCCCGTATTAATGTTTTATGATGCTGTTTACCAGTTCCAGGTCTTTAAGGTATGATAAAGGCGCTATGAAGGCGTTATGAAGGCGCTATGAAGGCGTACAAACTCCGAGGATGAATTTTGCATTACATGGATGATTTTCCAGTTGCTAAGTTCCCTCGCGTCTAACCTTCACGCGCAGGAAGTAGCAATTCTTAGCTAGGCAGCACAGTAATTCTGAAGCTACATCGAACGCCCCCCGCCATCCTTTTAGTCCCGACCCTTCGGGAACGGCGTCCCTGCCTGCCGGTAGGCAGGTTTGATGCCTGTCCGAACCTACCGGGGGCGGGCCTGCCCGGCTGACCAGACGGGGCGGGCGCCTTTCCTGCCCGAACCCAACGGGGGCGGGTGCGTCACTTTTGGGCGAGCAAAAGTGACAAAATATGTGCATGCACATAGTAAGTGAACTGCGTAACGTGCGTTTAGCCAACCGAGCCTGCCCTGAACTTTGATTCAGGGCCCTTGCGGAGCATCAGTTCCTCCGCGTATGCAGCTGTTGTTGCTGCTTGTATAGCTCATATCTGTGACGATGTGCAGCCTCTATCTCGCGAACAATAAGCTCCATCTCACGGTCAACCCCCTCAGGATCATACTCCTTCTTCAGGTTATTACTAAACAACAACGCTATGGATTGGTACACCACCGCGTTAAAACCACCTTTCACTTCTTTCAATATCTCAAAGCAGTTCTGACCCGTCTGCCTGTTTATCAGCTTCACCAACACCTGTCCCTGATTGATGGTCATGTTTTCCAACTCACCCTTGAACTTCGATTTAAGTTCTTTCTCAATTTGTTTCAGATATGCTTTCTTGGCCTTCTTGTCATGGATCATGGCCAGGTTGGCATCCACATCCTTTAGCACGCCCGCCGCAATCACAGCATACGGATAGGTCTTATATACATTATACCGAAGCTTACGGTTTGCCTCATGACGCTTCGCCCATTTCCGCGACAGCCTATCAACCACCTCCACGTCTTCCAGGAATACCATCGCCAGCGTATCACCTCCCACTACGATCCCTCCCAGCCTGATAGAATCGGTTTCCGAAACCTGTGCAGCAGCAAATCCCGATGACAGAATTGCCATAAGCAGAATACTCCATATCAAACGCATCCGGTTCATAAGGTACTATAAAGCTCCTAAATTTTAATCGTATTTATATCAGGAGGTAACCCACAGGGGCTGATATTTAGTTAAAGTTTAGCAAGATACCGACTCTTTTGGGTGGCAAGTTTTGATTGTAATAGTTTTGCCTCAAATTCTGTCCCATGAAGAGGATGTTTACAATTGTTAGTCTTGCTACGATACTGGCTCTGGGTTGTCAGCCCCAGGAACGTGTACTGCAGGATATCGAAAAAGAAGCAATGATCGATTCACTCATCGGCCTGAAGATGGAAGAGATCAACAGACAGGCTATGGAGGATCTTGACCGCCGCAAATCAATCGAAGTCAAGGCAAAGGCGGACTCTATCGTGGCCTCCATAAAGGATTCAATGATCCGGGAATCGCGTGTACCCGACAACACTATTCCTAATAATCTCCCGATGCCCTGATGCAACAGGAGGAGCCACCAGTCTTGTATTTTGATGGTGTGTGCAACCTGTGCAACAGGTTCGTGACCTTTTTTATAAAACATGACGTACATAGTCGGTTCAGGTTCGCTTCCCTGCAATCAAAAGCAGGACAACAGGCCAGAGACATCGTGGCAACCAGGCATCAGAAGCAAATAGATTCAGTGATTCTTTACCATAAGGGGAAATACTACTACAAGTCAGAAGCAGCCCTTAAGGCGATAGCAATGTTGAATGGTGGCTGGAGACTGGCAAAACTCTTGCTGGTTTTCCCGAAAAGCTTGAGGGACGCTGTCTATGATCTCATAGCAGTAAACAGGTATCGTTGGTTCGGGAGAAGAAATCACTGCCTGCTACCCGGACCAGGCCTGAAGGAACGGTTCCTGGAAGACTAGAATTTGCAATTTATTATTACTCTGAAGGTTATATTTGGGATTATGATTCGATTAAGATGGATTTTGGCGTTCTTGCTGATGTTTGGACTGACGACTGGTGTGGGTGCGCAGGAAGTAATTTATTCTCCTTATGAGAAATTTGACCTCCGTTCAGGCGATTTTTCCGTCATAGGCAAAATAGGAAACAGAATTTACACATACAGAGCAACCCAGGACGGATTTTACCTGGACCTGTACAACGACTCCATGGAAAAGACAGCCATGGTCCTGCTGGACTTCTTTCCAAAGAAGATATATGAAACAAAATTCGTCGCCTACGCAGACCGCATTCTAACACTGTACCAGGCACTGGAGGGAAACAAGGTAGTCCAGTACGCCGCGCTGCTCGATCAGAATGGACGGCTTCTAAAAGGACCATTACACATCACCTCTGAACGTACCGGAATATTAGGTCCAACGCGCGACTACCTTTCCTCAACAGTCAGCGATGACAAAACTCAGATTGTCGTGTACAGCATAGAGGAAAAAGGACGTGAGCTGCAGTTTTCGGGAGTATGGCTCGACGACCAGCTTAACATCAATCACCGCGCGACTACTAGTTTCAAAGCTGAAAATGATCTAATGAAGGGTGAACCAGTAGTAAGTAATGATGGGAGCCTTTTTCTTCCTGCATTTACCCCCACCGGCAGCAGGAACTTTTCTGATCAGCTCTGGCTACTCATGTTAGACAAAGGGAGCCGTCGTTTTCGTTCGCAGGAAATGCCACTCAATGATCTCTACATCACAAGCGCTTTTATCAAGCTGGATAATTATAACAAGCGTGTCTACACCAGCGGCTTCTACTCAGACAAGAAAAATGGCAATTACGAAGGTGTGATCTATGCCTGGTATGAAATGGCAGACAGTAGTTTTCAGAATCGAAGAGTACTTGCATTCTCCGAAAGGCTCAGAGAGGCCACGGGAGAGAGAAACCTGCGCCGTGCATTCAACAATTTTCAGATAAGACAACTTATTGTAAAAAAAGATGGTGGATTCGTGCTGATATCCGAAGATTACAGTGTAAACCTGCGTACCAACATGCCAGGGTGGGGTGGTTACTATTCTTTCTACTATGGCCCGTTCATGAATCAGACCATCCGCGAGTATATCTACAATGATATTTTCGCATTGTCCTATGATGGAAGCGGCAATCTCGAATGGCATTCCTTCGTCAGAAAAAGCCAGTATTCCCAGGAAGATGCTGGTCTGTTTTCCTCCTATGCACTGATCAATACAGGGGGCTCCCTGGGTTTCTTGTTCAACGATTTTAATACCCGTGGCTCAAAGATTCAGCTCGCCAGCATGGACGCCCAGGGAAATGTAGATATGCATTCCCTCGCTGCCGGCACTGACAACGATCCAGACTGGCTCCCACGTTCTGCAAGACAAACAGGCCTCAAGGAACTGGTGGTACCTTGCCTGCGCCGCAGACAGCTATGTTTTGCTAAAATTGTCTTTTAGTCTTAACCAAGGGATTCGTGCTGCACCTCTTTCGAAATTATACCCCGTTTACAGTACTCATACTGATCATCGCAACATTTGTGATGAAGCTACAGGCGCTCTCAAACCCCGTTTTCCCTGTAGCGCTGCCGGATCACATATTCTATGAAAACTTGCTGCACTTCCTCGGCGGCATCTTTGGTGACAGTGCATTTGCATTCACCCTGTTTGCCATATTAAATCTTTTCGGACAGGCAATGTTTCTAAACCACATAACCGTCCGCCACAGGCTGTTCAGACAAAACAATTATTTTCCTGCCTATAGCTACATTCTGATTACCTCAATCGCACCAGCATTTAATCATTTCAGCGAACCACTGTTGATCAACTGGCTGCTCCTGGTTTCACTCAACATTCTTCTGTCACTAAACCAAACCACACATCCGAGGAAGCAGATATTCAACGCCGGTTTTTTCATCTGCCTCCCCATGCTCATACAGTTCCCCTCTATAGGTTTCTTTCTGCTTTTCCTGGGAGCATTATTGCTCCTCCGGTCTTTCAACGCGGGGGAATGGGTAGTAGGTTTGCTGGGTTATATCACACCCATATATTTCTTCTTGGGTATTTTATTTCTGATCGACAAGTTTCATATGCTTCCCGAAATACCGGAACTAGGCTTTTCCCTGCCCGCACAGTTCGATAACAAGGTATATCGTACAGGCACTATCATAGGACTCGCCATATTGCTCTTTACAGGTATTGCCTCAATCCAGAATCTGCTTCCACGGGTAACTATTTATGTCCGCAGAAGCTGGCTGCTGATATTTATTTATCTGGTAGTGGCACTGGCGGTCACTTTTATCGCAGTTTCCGCAATCAACGCAGAATGGCTGTTGATTATTCCCCCATTGGCTTTGATTATCGCAAACTCCTTTGTTCTGGAAAAAAGTAAACGGTTTAGTAATTTTACCTTTTACTTTTCCCTGATATTATTAATCTTTTGCCAACTGGCTCTAAATAAATAACCATTTAATGAAATTCGGAATTATCGTTTTCCCTGGATCAAATTGCGATCGTGATATGATGCACGCACTGCGGGATGATCTGAAACAGGAAGTAGTAATGCTCTGGCACAAAGACAAAGACCTGAGCATGTTCAATAAAGAAGACTGTATCGTATTACCCGGCGGCTTTTCCTATGGCGACTACCTCCGTTGTGGTGCCCTGGCCCGCTTCAGCCCTATGATGGAGCAGGTAATCAATTTTGCCAATTCAGGAGGTAAAGTGCTGGGTGTCTGTAACGGCTTCCAGATTCTTTGCGAGTCCGGCCTCCTGCCCGGCGTCCTTCTGCAGAACGACCATCAGAAATTTGTCTGCAAGAATGTCTTCATAAAAAGCGAGAACGACAGCAACTTCATTGGTAAAAATGTCTCCGATAAGGTGTTGAAAATACCGGTCGCACATGGTGAAGGACGATACTTCGCTGACGCCAAAACCATGGAGGAACTCAACCAAAACAACCAGATCGTGTTCCGCTATTGCGATGAAAACGGAGAAATACACATGGATGTAAATCCAAACGGCTCCACCAGCAATATCGCCGGAATCTGCAACGCAGGAAGGAACGTCTTTGGCATGATGCCTCACCCCGAGCGTGCAACCAGCGAGGTACTCCACAATACCGATGGAAAGAAGATTCTCGAAGCTTTCTCCTTAATGAACTAACTATGAAGTTTGCCAGCCTCTACCTCTTAGCATTGTCTCTCTTATTCCAGCCCCGGGCAGAAGCTCAGATGGTTCAGGACCCAACTACCTGGACCTACCTGGTAGAGAAAAAAGGAGACGGTGAATATGACCTGATCTTTCGCGTGAAGCTTACTAACGGATGGCATATCTTCTCACAAAACCCCGGAGACGAATTCCTGATCCCACCTTCATTTAAATTTGAAGGAAAGAACTTTAAGCTCATAGGGAAGCTAAAGGAAGTAGGAACCTTGAAAACAGAGGAAATGGAAGGATTAGACAATCCGGTGCACTACTACGAAGGAACAGCCGATTTTGTGCAAACCATCAAAGGCAGGGCGGGTACTACCATCAAAGGTGAACATGAATACCAGGTGTGTAACGACAGAATGTGTCTTCCCCCAAAGAGAAAGAGTTTTGAATTTCATTTAAAGGACTAACTCTTAAGGATATATTAAAGTTCGGTGTTCAGCCAACTTTCCCGGCACTCCCGCTTTCTTTAACTACCAGAATAAGCTAATTTCCCAAAATGCTGAAAGCCAGATTTTTCCTCGCAATTCTTTTCCTGGGTTTTGCTGCCTCTGTGCAAGGTCAGATCATCCCTGACCCCACCACCTGGACTTACGAAGTAAAAAAGAAGAACGACAGCATCTATGATCTGGTCTTCAAACTTAAGCTCAAGGAACACTGGCATATCTGGGCACTGGATCCAGGAGGCGATGGTCTCCAGCTTCCTCCCGACTTCGTCTTTGAAGACAATGAACACGTTGAGCTCATAGGCAAAGTCAAAGAACAGGGTGCGAACAAAGTCACCGGCGAAATGGACGGGGTAGATGGAATCGTGACCTACTTCATGGACCGGGTCGAATACGTCCAGTCTGTACTTGTCAAAGCTAACACGATAGTAAAAGGTAAACACGAATACCAGGTCTGTGATGAAACCATGTGTCTGCCTCCTAAAAGAAAATCTTTCGCTTTCAATATCTCAGGTTTGCCTGTTAGCAATGCGCCTGCGGATACTCAGGTTATTGCTTCCGACTCTATAGCTACCATCAATATGGATACTATGGAGCTGACTGCTACTGACGGACCAGAAGGACCTTTGGACAAAGGAAACAAAAAACAGGAACAGCGTTCCCGCCTTTGGCTATTCTTGATGGCCCTGGGTGGTGGCATCGCTGCGGTGCTAACTCCCTGTGTGTATTCCATGATCCCAATCACAGTGAGTTTCTTTACCAAGAGAAGTAAAACCCGGGCAGAGGGTATCAAAAACGCCATCTGGTATTCACTCTCCATCATACTGATCTTCACCATCCTTGGTGTACTCATCTCCGTCTTCTTCGGCGCCAACGCATTGAATAACCTATCCACCAACTGGATTGCAAATCTGTTCTTCTTTTTCATCTTCGTAATCTTCGGTATCTCCTTCCTCGGAGCTTTCGAGATTACACTTCCATCCTCCTGGACTAACAAGACTGACTCCAAAGCCGGCATCGGCAGCTTCGCCGGAATCTTTTTCATGGCATTGACATTGGTCATCGTCTCCTTTTCCTGCACCGGACCAATTGTAGGTCCCCTGCTGGTTCTTGCTGGTCAGGGT
>JAFAAT010000078.1 GCA_023426425.1 Bacteroidota bacterium
GGCGTGATTGGACATGGGAATGATGCCAAATTCCTCTTCAAGTATCTGATAGCTTGTGTGGGGAAAATGTTGATCCAGGTAATAACGGAGGAGGTGGTCGTAGTGAGCAGCAGGGAGTACTGCCTTGGAAAAAAAGGTGCATTCTACCATTGCCTCAGTTGGTGTGAAGGGCAGCAGGTAGAAAAAACATGCGCCATGTCTTTGATCGGTGCGGAAATCCATGAGTCTTGCCACGGAAGGGCTGAAGGCAGGCTTTTCTGTCCTGATGCGCCAACCCTTGAAATGCTGAAGGAAATAATGTTTCCCTGGCTGGTGGCTCGATGGCTGTGGAATGCTGCTGAAGATATAGTCGGCTGTGAACATCTCTTCACCACAATGAAGCGAAGCATGATCCTCACTTGTTTTTAGGGAATGAATTTCTCCATACCGGATGTCGATATTTTCCTGGCCGGATATGAGTGCGGAGCAATGGTTGTAGAAGTCAATGCTCCGGATCATTTTGTACTGATAAGGTGCAATCGGCCTTTCGGTTTCGCAGTCATGTGTATGTACCGAAAGTACCGGCCAACGATGATACACGATAGATTCAAACAGCCCAGGGGATTTTTCCCAGTAGCACCAGGTGCGGTCATTACTTGTTTTAGGCGCTTTATCGATGAGCAGGATGTGCTTGTCCGTAAACCATCCTGAATGGATCATCCTGGTGATGAGGCTGAGACCTGCGCAACCAGTACCTGCGATGATATAGTCGTAGTGCTTCAAGAGGTGGACATTGCTTTTTGAACACGCTGCTTATCGCGCTTTACTTTCTCCCAGTATTTCCTGGAGACATAGAGCATTCCGAAAGATTCACCATCGTGACGGTCGAGGTGTTTGTGGTGCATCTTATGTGCCCAGCGAATGGCGCGAATATAGGTATTGTCTGAGCGGGTGAACCATTTGAACCTTTGATGAATGATCACATCATGCACCAGGAAATAGGCCATCCCATACAGGAAGATGCCCGTGCCTGCGGCTATCATCCACATAATCTGATCAGTAACTCCAAACCAGAGCAGCACGATGCAGGGCAGCGCGAAGATGAGGAAAAAGGCGTCGTTCTTTTCAAAGAAGCCATCTTCTTTCTGATGATGATCTTTGTGCAGCGACCAGAGCAAACCGTGCATGATATACTTGTGCGTAAGCCAGGCCACAGCTTCCATCATGCAGAATGCGCCAATGACAATGAGAAGAAACAGAATTTGATTCATAGTCTTCAAATCATTTTTAGTTGATGCTTCAGGCCTGCGCGACACACGATCAGGAGTTTTGCCAGGTTGGGTATGCGAATGCGCTGACTGACCACTGAAGACGCAGGCAGTTTCCTGATCTTGGTGAACAGGGAGAAATAGTATCTGTAAGCGACGTATACTCCGAAACGGGCTTTGGCTGGAAGCTGACAGATGCCAGAGTAGGCCTTCTCGAAATCTCTCAGTATGTCGGCTTCTATTTGTTGCTTAGTGTCAGGATCGAATTTGCTGATATTGAGACCCGGAAAGTAGACCCTGTTCAATTGGTGATAGTCTGCACCTAAATCGCGGAGGAAGTTTACTTTCTGAAACGCAGCACCCAGGGCTCTTGCCGATGGTTCCAGTTTCTGGTAGAGGGTTTTGTCGCCATCGCAAAAAATGTAGAGGCACATCAATCCCACCACTTCTGCCGAGCCATAGATATACTCGGAGAGCTCCTGTTCCTGCCGATACTCGCGCTTGTCCAGATCCATCTCCATGCTGTGAAAGAATGCATGGATAAGTTGGTGATCTATCTGGAAGCGATTTACTGTTTTTTGAAAACTATGCAGGATGGGATTTAGGCTTATACCTTCGTTCAAAGCATCGAAAGTGTCTTTCTTAAACCTCGTCAATAGCTGTTCTTTGTCATAGCTGTGAAAGGTGTCTACAATTTCATCAGCAAAGCGGACAAAGCCATAGATGCCATGAATAGGCGCATGCAGGTCACAATGCAGCAGCCTGATGGCAGAGGCGAAGGAAGTGCTGTATTGCTCGGTTACAGACAGGCTGCATTTCTCCGAGACCTTTTGAAACAATTCAATGGTGTTCATAGAAGGCTTTTTGTTTGTGCTGTTCGCTGCAAAATTTCATTACCTGTTCTGCTGCCAGCTGACCGGATATGATCGAAGGAGGCACTCCCGGGCCGGGTACAGTGAGTTGACCGGCGTAGAAAAGGTTCTCGACTTTGCTGCTTCTGAGTGAGGGCTTCATGATGGCTGTTTGCATAAGGGTGTTTGCCAGACCGTATGCGTTTCCTTTGAAGGCATTGTAATCATTGATGAAGTCGGTACAGGCATAGCTGCGCTGCACGGTGATATGATCCCGTAGTGATGTTCCCAGCTTTTCCTCCAGCCTTTGCATCACCAGATTAAAATACCTTTCGCGAATCTCTTCCGTATCCTGAAGTCCCGTGGCTACTGGTATCAGGATAAACAAATTCTCACACCCTTCCGGCGCCACCGAAACATCTGTTTGGGAAGGACACGACACATAGAATAGCGGTTGCTGTGGCCACCTACGGCTTTTGTAAATCTCGTCGGCATGTGCATCGAAAGGCACATCAAAAAACAGGCTGTGGTGCCGCAGCCCTTCCAGCTTTTTGTTTAGTCCTACGAAATAAATCAGGCAGGACGGAGCCATGCTGCGGTTCTCCCAATACTCAGCAGTGTAGCTTCTGAATTTTTCCGGGAGCAATTGCTGCTCTACAAAATGATAGTCTGCACTGGCCACTACCACGTCTGCCTCGTAGCTGGACCTCGAGGTTAACACATCTGTGATGGAGTCTTTTCTGAAGTAGAACTTCTCTACGTCATTCTCAAACTGGAAGTTGACGCCCAGTTCAATGGCCAGGTCATACATGGCCCGCACCACCTGGTGCATACCACCCATGGGATACCAGGTGCCCAGCTTGATGTCTGCATAATTCATCAGGCTATACAGTGCAGGTGTGTTTTCCGGCAGTGCACCCAGGAAGAGCAGCGGAAAGGAGAGTATCTGCTGCAGCCTGGGGTGGCGGAAGTATTTCTCAATATGCTTTTTGGCGGAAGTAAACACCTGTAGTTTGAGCAACCCTTTCATGAGGCTGAAGTCTGCAAACTCAGTCAGTGATCTCCCCGGCTTGTAAACCAGGTTGTTCATCCCGGTTTCATACTTATAGGCTGCACCCACCAGGTACTGGTCCAGCATCCTTCCACTTCCGGGCTCAAGTTCCTCAAATAGTGCACGCAACTGGTTGTAGTCTGCGGGAATGTCCTTTGCTTCGTCTTGCCAATAGATGCGGTAGGAGGGATCCAGGCGCTGGAGCTCGTAATAGTCGGAAACTGTTTTGCCAAAAGCATTGAAAAATCTTTCAAAGACTCCCGGCATCCAGTACCAGCTCGGACCCATGTCGAAGTGGAATCCATCGATCGACAATTGACGGGCACGTCCACCCGGCTGGTTGTGTTTTTCCAGCACGGTGACTTTCGCTCCTGCTTTGGCAAGGAAGCAGGCCGCTGAGAGTCCCGAAAACCCACTGCCTATGACTACTATTTTTTGTTGCTGCATCATTAGTTTTCAGACCAGGTGTTTACGAGGTTCTCCCTGTATTGTTTGCTTTGTTTTGTGATGATGATGTCAGCTATCTGCTCTGCAGTTTTAGAAAGTCTGTTCTCTAGTTCATTCAGCTGGTTGCTTAGTAGATCCAGGTTCGAGTCCTGTCTTAGCATTATGGTGCTTTCTATTTGTTCCATGTAGACGTCGATAGTAGCTGAAGTTTTCAGTGCTTTCCCCACACCGGCTTCAGTAATGGCCTGTACATTCCATTCCTGCTCAAAATGTGCAGGCGAGCAGAGCAGCGGAACTTTATATTTCAGTGCCTGGTAGATCGTGCCGTTGCCGCCATGACAGATAACCAGGTCAGTGTGAGGAAGTATTGCACGCGCAGACACAAAACTCAGGCTGTGAATATGTGGGGCAGCGAGTAGCTTTTGGCTATCGCCCGCTGTGACTATGTGGAACTTGCTGAACACCGGATCATTCAGGAAGGTTACCTCTTCCCAGTTGCCTGTGCTGCCCATGGTTACGAATAGTGTCTTCCGGGATGCGTCAGGCACTACCTGCTCCTCAGGGCTCTGATCTTCGTCATAGATCAGGGGAGGTAGCTGTAGGATGTTGGCAGGCAGAGGCTTTTGTGGAAAGAGTTCCGGCAGGTCGGGGATCAAACTAAGGTCTCCCTCCCATTCGTCCAGGTAGCGGCTGGTTGTCTGGAGGTTGTGCTTTTTCCTTAGTGCTTTGAAAGGTTTGTGCACCTGGCGGAAGGCGGCTGTCTCGCCAACTATTGTTAGACAGTTCTTGAGCACTGCAGGCAGTTTTTCAAGGTACCTGTGTCCCGGATGGGTTACAGAGAGTGTTCGCACGCGGGAGTAGTAGTTGCTCATATAGCCATTGATCAGGCTTACATACGTCACAGCGCATTTTTCTGCGGCCATCTTCAACGCGGGCATGGCATCGCCCAGTATGGCCACCGGATCGTGGCTATTGATTGCGGCTACCTGTGCCAGGTATAGTGTCTCAAGGTCGTGTTCGTTGAGCCAGGAGAAGTCGAAAGCCTTTACTTTTTGCAGGATCTGTTCGGCATTGGGAGCAGTACAGTGA
>JAFAAT010000106.1 GCA_023426425.1 Bacteroidota bacterium
CTCTTTTCACCCGAACCTATAAAGTGGCTCGACTACTCAATAGGAGAAGGCGCCTGACAGAACTTTAACCGTAGGCGATGGACAACATCATGTAAATCATTTACAAAGTCGTGTAACAAGAATAATCCCTGGTGGTAGGACCTTTGTCTTATA
Organism: Bacteroidota bacterium; assembly: GCA_023426425.1. GTDB lineage: Bacteria > Bacteroidota > Bacteroidia > Chitinophagales > Chitinophagaceae > JAFIGV01. Next base: position 154 of record JAFAAT010000106.1, read on the forward strand.
AAAATCTAAGACAATGACACATACCTATGAAATAACCGGAATGACCTGCCAGAGCTGTGTGGCCAGGGTGAAATCTGAACTACTCAAGCTGGGCGATGTGGTGCAGGCCGAGGTGCAGCGTGATGCCCCACAGGCAACCATCACCATGCAAAAGCATATCCCTACAGCAGTGCTTCAGCAGACCGTTGCGAAAGCTGGGAATTATGCCATCAAAGATGCGGATACATCAATGCATCATATGGCTCAGGACGAAGCTGCAACTGGTGATTCATACCTCCCTATCTTTCTGATCTTCGGATATATCACAGGCATAACCCTGCTGGTGCAGTTTGCTTCAGGCAGCTTCGACTGGATGCAATGGATGAGCCATTTTATGGCTGGTTTCTTCCTGGTCTTTTCTTTCTTCAAACTCATGAACCTCAAAGGATTTGCCGAAGGCTACCGGAGCTATGATGTAGTGGCAAAAGCAATACCTGCCTGGGGCTTCATCTATCCTTTTGTTGAGCTGGCCCTCGGCCTCGCATTCCTGACGCAGTTTCAGCCCTTTTCCACAAACGCTGTAACGCTGGTGGTGATGGGAGTAAGCACGATAGGTGTCGTGCAAAGCCTGATGAAGAAAACACCGTTCCAATGTGCCTGCCTTGGCACGGTGATTAAACTGCCCCTCAGCAAGGTGACACTTTTCGAAGATGTGCTCATGGTAGCGATGAGTGCGGCAATGTTGTTCATGCTTTAACCCAAACGAAATGAAGAAGACAGTTGTTTTATCAATGCTGCTTGTTTTTGCTACGCTACGGGTATCCGCGCAGCATGAGCATCATACTCCGGTGCTTGATCCTGCCAGCCACCAGATCCTTCCGGACAGTCCCGTAGCTGCAGGCCATGCACATCACCCAAACTCAGACAGCTCAACGCACCAGCACAGTCACCAGGCACATGATCCCGGTTCCATGTCTCATGCTTTCTCTCTTCACCTGCCTATGACAAGGAATGGCTCGGGCACCGGCTGGCTACCAGATGCCTCACCTATGTATGGCGTCATGAAGCACAGTGGTCCCTGGATGTTTATGCTGCATGGCAACCTGTTCCTCCGCTACAACAAGCAGGACCTCTTCGAAGCAGGCAGCAGGGGCGATAGCAAGTTAGATATTCCCAACTGGTTTATGGGGATGGGGCAGAAGAGAGTGGGTCGCAATGGATTGTTTCGCTTCAGTGCAATGATTTCTCTTGACGCACCAATTGCAGGTGGTTCAGGCTATCCACTGCTGTTCCAGTCCGGAGAAACCTGGGAGGGACAAGCCCTTGTAGACCGGCAGCATCCCCACGATCTCTTCTCTGAGCTTTCGGTGGGCTATACACATACGTTCTCTGAAAAGCTGGATGCCTTCGTTTACCTGGGCTATCCTGGTGAACCAGCTTTGGGACCGGTGGCCTTTATGCACCGGCCTTCAGCTTTGCCTAATCCTGATGCCACCCTCGGCCACCACTGGACAGATGCCACACATATTACTTTTGGTGTCGCAACACTTGGTGTGAGGTATGGCAAGTTTAAGCTGGAAGGAAGTTCATTCACCGGGAGAGAACCAGATGAAAACCGATATGATTTTGATAAGCCGAGGTTCGACAGCCGGAGTGCAAGGCTTTCTTTCAACCCCAACAGGAACTGGGCACTGCAGGTCTCGCATGCCTTCGTGAAAAGCCCTGAGCTACATCACCCCGGTGAGGATGTGAAGCGTACCACAGCATCTGCAATTTATTCACTCCCTTTGGGTGGAGATTCCTGGCTGAATGCAAGTGCCGTCTGGGGTGCAAACAGGAGAGGGCATCATGATCCGGAGCATAGTGCATTGTTGGAAGCGTCCTACACGAAGAAAAGATTCGCTGCTTATACCCGTTACGAATGGGTGCAGAAGTCGACCGACGAATTGCAGCTGGATGAGTCAGTCTATGGCCATCATGAAATATTCCCGGTGCATGCGCTCACCCTTGGTATGGGTTATGATATCTTCAATATAGGTAAGATAAAGTTTGCCCTGGGCGGCCAGCTGACTGCCTACAGACCGGATGAACGGCTACACGCATTGTATGGAGCAAATCCGTTGTCCGGACAGGTTTACCTGAGAGTGTATCCCGGATTGATGAGGTGACGCGAATATTTTCAAGAAACCTTCCATTCTTTTGTAATTTGTCTCCAAATTATCAAAATTGGATAGGCTTAAATTACTTCTGTTCAGACTTCACGCACATAGATTGCTTAAGCCTGTCAGCAGGCGGCTGACAAAGCTGTTTGGTTTTTTTGCATTTGCCGAATGGGTGGAGCAGCGTCACAACTGGGAGGTTAACGATTTTCCTGCCGTAGGTAATGTCTACAAAAGGAGATATCAGGTGCATCAACTCATAGCGCAGCAAGTTTCGGGGGAGGCTGTAAACTACCTTGAATTCGGCGTCGCGGATTGTGAAACCTTTTTCTGGTGGCTGGAAGCAAATAAGAATGCGGACTCACGCTTCTACGGCTTCGATACTTTCACCGGACTCCCGGAAGACTGGGGCAAATATAAGAAGGGCACATTTTCACTGGATGGTGTTATGCCGGTAGTGAACGATCAAAGGGCACAGTTACATAAAGGGCTTTTCCAGGATACCCTCCATGATTTTCTGCCTACGTTCCGCAATGACAAACAGAACATCATCTTATTGGATGCGGATTTGTACAGTTCCACCATGTTTGTGCTGGCAACACTTGCACCATTTCTCAAATCAGGTGATGTGCTGATATTTGATGAATTCAATGGACCGCAGGATGAATTTCTTGCCCTGCAGAATTTTCTTACTTCGTTTTCTTACATCAGTGTCGAGCCATTTGCGGCAGCGAACAATTATGCCTGTGTAGCATTTCGGGTTTTGACAGGCCGCCAGGATCGCTTCCCTGAATCTGCGGGTTCAATGAAGATGGCGGATAGTACCTCCCTGGGATAACAGGTCCACTCCCCTTTTCTGTTTCACGCCTGTGTATTGGGAGGATTGCGCTTATTTTATAGGTATGAAGACATTATTTATCAAGGCAGCTATCCCGGG
>JAFAAT010000111.1 GCA_023426425.1 Bacteroidota bacterium
CTTAAAAAAGAAGGAGCGAAGTACTGGCTTCAATTTGATATTTCTGACACAGGGATTGGCATTGCACCGGATTACGTGGACAAAATTTTTGAGAGTTTCACCCAGGCAGGTACAGATGTCGCCCGCAAGTTTGGGGGCACGGGATTGGGTCTGACAATCTCCAAACAGCTAGTGGCATTGATGCATGGAGAAATCAGTGTGAAGAGCGTCCTTGGCAAGGGAACCACTTTTACCGTGATTATTGGAGTAGGGGAAGCCGAAGAACAGGAGGTTCCAGAATCCAAGACAACTTTAGACGCACAAACATTGGGCAAGTTGCAACATCTGAAGCTATTACTGGTTGAAGACAATGAATTTAACCGTATGGTTGCTGAGGACACATTGAAGGATGTGCTGCCGGGGTGTAGGATTGATATTGCTGTGAATGGTGAAGAAGCAGTGAACAAAGTGGCCGCCGAACCTTATGATGTAGTGTTGATGGACATCCAGATGCCTGTGATGGACGGTGTTGCAGCAACCAGGGCTATCAGAACCACACTTCCGTCTCCTGCCAGGGACACAAGAATCATTGCAATGACAGCGAATGTGCTACAGGAAGATGTGCAGCGATACTTTGCAACGGGGATGAATGCCTACGTGAGTAAGCCGTTTCATACTGAAGAACTTCTTCTAAAGATCTCCGCTGTTTTGGAAGGAACGAGTACCAGTCCCGCAGCAGAGCAGCCAAACGTTAACCCTGTTGCTACACTACCGCCACTACCGGCACAGATTACTGATATGAGTTTCCTGAAGCAATTTACAGGTGGGAACAAGGAGAAAATGAATAAGTACATTTCCATGTTCCTGGAGAATGCTCCCAGGCTGATTGCACAAGTGGACGAAAACTTTGCAAATAAAGATTTTACAGGGGTGAAGATTGCGGCGCATTCCCTGAAGCCTCAACTCTCCTATATGGGGGTAAAAGAGGAGATAAGCCATATCTTTCTGATAGAGCAGACTGCCAGTGAGGCGGGTCATTCGGACAGGTTGCCTCCTTTGATAGCAAACCTGAAGCGTGTATGTGAGAAGGCTTTTGATGAGCTCAATCAACACAAGGCATGATAAAAAGCATAGAGGGTGTAGGAATAAGGCAGTAGCTTTAGGTCCGAAACCTGGAAAAGCGGCCGGCATTTTCCACAATTCGAATTAATTTTCTATTTTTCTACCAAATCAGAACCAAAACCAAGTTATGGCTACTGCAAATAAGCGATATATCTTCCTGGTGGACGACGAGCCTATCCAGAATGAAATGCTCAAGGACTACCTGAATGAGCGGTTCCTTTACGATGTCAAAACCTTTGAGACCGGAGAGGATATGCTTCAGAACATGCATTTGAATCCCGAGATTGTAGTATTGGACTATCACCTGGCGGGCCATAAGAGGGATGCGAAGAACGGGGTGGAGATTCTGAAGATCCTTAAGGATAAATATCCGGATGTACAGGTGGTGATGCTGAGTGGCCAGGACAAGATTGATGTGGCTATTGACAGCATGAAGTATGGGGCGTATGACTATGTGGTTAAAGGGGAGACAGCGTTTTCCAGAACTGAAAACATACTGAATAACATCAGTGAGCTGCATAAGGTAAAAACAATCAACAAAGCCTACAAGCGTACAATAACCATCCTGATAATTGGTCTTATACTGATCATTGCGCTGGCAATTTATCTACGATTCTTCCCTCCGATCTAGCAGGAGCCTGATTATCAAAACTTTTCTTTAATCTTTGTAAGCAGCAACTCTTTAGATTTGCTGCTTCTTCAATTAGCAACGACATGGAACTAGCACATCGCCTTGACCGGATACAGGAACCACAGACTATCAAGATGGCTAAATTGGGCAGGGAACTCAGGGCACAAGGTGCTCAAATCATTGACCTGAGCCTGGGAGAACCTGATTTCAATACGCCGGAGCATATACGTGATGCGGCATGCGAGGCTATGTCTGCGGGGTATACGAAGTATACTCCTGTTATGGGATTTCCGGAGTTGCGTCAGGCGATTTGTGATAAGCTGAAGAGGGACAATGGGCTGGACTATAGTCCTGAAGAAGTGATTGTATCCACGGGTGCCAAGCAGTCGTTGGCTAATGCAATATTATCGTTGATCAATCCCGGGGATGAAGTGATTATCCCTACGCCATATTGGGTGACCTATAGTGCGCTGGTGAACCTGGCAGAAGGAGTTGTGAAGTTTATACCATGTTCCATAGAAGAGGACTTTAAGCTGAGCCCAGAGAAGCTGGAGGCCGCGATTTCCTCCCGCACTAAACTCTTTATTTTCTCCTCACCGTGCAACCCTACCGGAAGTGTTTATACCAAAGAAGAACTAGCGGGGCTTGCTGAAGTGTTCAAGAGGCATCCGCAGGTTGCCATTATTAGTGATGAGATATATGAGTACATCAACTATTCCGGTAAGCATGAAAGCCTGGCTCAGTATGGGGAACTGAGGGATAGGATAATTATTGTGAATGGTATGTCGAAGGGGTATGCAATGACGGGTTGGAGGCTTGGGTACATGGCCGGGCCGAGGGCTGTAGTGCAGGCCTGTGAGAAGTTGCAGGGGCAATTTACCTCTGGAGCGAATGCGATAACACAGCGTGCTGCAATAGCTGCTTTAAATGGATCACTGGCGCCCACGGAAGCAATGACTGCGGCGTTCAAGACCAGAAGGGACTTTGTCACTGAAGCGCTGAATAAGATGCCTGGGATGAAGATGAATGATCCCAAAGGAGCATTCTATGCGTTTCCTGATGTGAGTTCTTTCTTTGGTAAGAAGCATGGAGATACGGTGATTCGCAATGACGAAGAGCTGTGTATGTATCTTCTTTACAATGCCCATGTCAGCACGGTGAATGGCGATGCGTTTGGTAATCCGAACTGTATCAGGATTTCATTTGCCACTTCTATGGAAAACCTTGAGGAGGGGATGAAGCGGATTGCTTCGGCCCTTGCTGACCTCAGGTAGCTTAGTTGTACAACGCATCGAGGGTAGACATTTCCGGTATCATCCGTCCGTAGATGCTGTCCATCTCCTCTGGGTGGAGCTTGTACCAATTGATACTTTGCCTGAAATCTTCCAGGGAGATATTGTGGTGCTTTAATACTGTCTTGTAGAAGGAAGCGAGCGTATCATGATTTCTTTCGTTGCCCCTATGGAGACTGTCTTTCCTAATCATGATGCTGTAGACCTCTGCAAGATGTACATCCATAAGAACCTGCTGCATTTTAGCCGGAGGCAGCTTAGGTTGCTGTTTAGAGGTACAGGCAATGAAGCAACAGCAGGCGAGGAAGAATAGAATGGTGGGCCGCATTGGAAATTACTTCAGGAGTGCCTGGTACTTGTTGGTGTTAGGAACATCCATCTGTGAAAGCATAGGTACCAGGGTTGCGCGTTGCTCGCGTGGGAGCTGGGCTACTACCTTTGCCAGTTCGTCGCTCTTGGCATTGAAGAAGAACTGGATGAGGAAGGAGCTTGGGTTTGCGTTGTTGATCTGGTGCAGCTTGGGGATACCAGCGGCAATCTTTTGCTTTGCTTCTTCAGGCTTGGTGTACATCATATCGAGGCCTTCACGGTGAAAGGAGTACCAG
>JAFAAT010000118.1 GCA_023426425.1 Bacteroidota bacterium
AGCCAGTACTTCGCACCATCTTTTTTAAGCAGGTCTGCGCGGACTTCCACATGACCCTTCTCAGTAAACTTCACCGCATTACCTGCAAGGTTCACCAGGATCTGATTGATTCGTGTGGGATCTCCAACAAGTCGTTTAGGTATTTCCGGCGATACATAGGTCCGGAAGTCTATGCTTTTCTCCTCCGCCTTCAGCATAAACATATCACTTACGCTCTGCATAATCTCACGTAGAGAAAAAGGCGTTTGCTCGATCACAATCTTACCGGCCTCAATCTTCGAAAGATCCAGTATGTCGTTGATGATCACGAGCAGGTTGTCAGCCGACTGTTGGATTGCCTTCAGATAACGCATCTGGTCTGGCCTTGGCTCCTTCCCTAGCAGCAGGCGGGTCATGCCCACTATTGCATTCATCGGCGTCCGGATTTCATGACTCATGTTGGCCATGAACTGCTGCTTGAGCTGTGCTGTGCGTTCCGCCACTTCTTTCTCTTTCTTGGCAAGCTCTATCTGCTGGCGCGTTTGAAGGTTGCGCAGTTTACTGAACGTAGTTTGCTTAAATATCTCCTCCTTCAGGCGTTCGTGCGTCTTAAGATGGTAGAACGCTTTGGGAATATCTCCCATTTTGTCATACAGCTCGGATAACATTTCATGAATACTCATGATGTCGTGTTTCCTGGAGTATTCGTCCGCAAGCTCAAGACCCGCATTAAGACATTGCAGCGCTTTCCGGTAGTCACCCTCGTCCATACAAATCCTTCCCAGGTAAAAGTGGCAGATGATCTGTACTTCTACATTTGCAAGCTCCTCTGCCTTCTCCAGCGCACGGGTTAAATACTCCCGGGCATTTGCAAACTGGTGCTGCTTATAAAACACCTTCCCAAGCCCGCTTTCTGCCAGGATATACGCGGCAGTTTCTGGTTCGGACTGTCTTAGGTTCTCCTCAAAGTATCTCAGAGCTTCGTTGAACTGTTCCTGCTTGAAATAGATGTTGCCAAGTGTATTGTAGATGGTAATGAGCCGGCTGACATCATGCGCCCTTTCAAAAATAGGCAGGCAGCGTAGTGCATATTCAAGTGCACTTTCATAGTCATGGAGGTCATACAGGAGATTGGAAATACTGGTCAGGTTCACAGACTGTGCAAACTCATCCTCCAGTTCTTCATTGATGGCAAGCGCCCTCTCAAAATAGCTTAACGCATCCCCAAGGTCTCCGAGGTCCCGGTAGATGTTTCCTAAATTATTCAATACCCTGGCTTCGAGCTTCCTGTCTTTGATCTTTCGGGCTATTGTATATGCCCTGTCCAGCGTCTCCAGGCCCAGGTCATATTCGCCCTGAAGCCAGTAACAGGAACCTTTCAGGTTATATCCCCTGCCTTCCCCCCGTTTGTAGCTGGCTTTCACTGAGCGCTCAAGTATCTCATCTGCCATATCAGAAGCACGGTCTACGTCATAGTTGCGTACCTCAATGCCCATTTCGACAAGTGTATCAATCTTTGCCTTCTCCTCCTTGATGGCATCGTACTCTTGCTGTAGCTGTCTGAATCTGAGAGTATCCATATTTTCCTAAAATTAAAAACCCCTTGCTGTAACGCAAGGGGTCAGAATTATTTGTCAGATGATTAACCGTTTTCTCTCTGCTCTTTAAACTCCCTCAAACCTTTATCCTCATAATTAGTGTACACTGCACACCAGTGACCAATCAGCGATAGACCCCAGGCAGCAATGATCCAGGCGTGCCATGGATAAGCCCAACCGTCTGCACTTTGTCCACGGTGAATTACCACCATGATCACAGTAGCAATAGCAAATACGATAAAGTGAATGAGGAATGTCCTTTTTTGACTTGCCGTCGGTTTAAGCTTAAGGGGCATCTTTCAATTGATTTTGCGCAAAGATAATCGGGCACGGTGATAAAATAAAATACCAGAGCTCCTATTACTCCAACTCATATCTGAGGAGTAGAGATTCGTCATGCTCTGCCGCCCTCGCTTCCAACTCATATTTGTTAGCCCTGTATCCTTTGCGCATGGATTCTACCAGATAGCCGAGGATGAAGGTCACAAAGCCTGCTCTTTGATATTGTTCCACATGCTTCAACTCATGCAAGACCCAGGTTTTGTTAGACAGGAACTCGCCCCTGCTTGTGTTGTAGAGCAGAATCCGGTTTCCAAGTACCATTGCCACTTTCCTGCTGCCCAGTTTCATGGCAGCTATCCTGGCAAGACAGGAACCTTCAATAATCTTCACCTTCATCTGTCAGTCCAATGCAATTTTGCTGCCACCCCCATCGATGCTACATATTCTTGAGTCCAATTTGTACCTTTCTACCATAAACTCCCCTGATGAAAAAGCTTCTTACCCTGCCCGCCTTGTTGGGATTCGTAATTTCTACACAAGCCCAACTTATTCCTGAGGCCAATCAGGAACCTGTGAATATATACGAGATCATCCAGTCTTTCCCTAAGAAAGAAAAAGCCGGTACACCATCCCCGGATGGTAAAAAGATCGGTGAGGACAAACACTACCATGATGGCCGCTGGCTCTGGTACTGGCGACAACATACGGATGCTGCAGGTAACCTTGTCGGCCCCCAGAAGACCTTTAGTGAGTGGAAGAAATACTCCAGTTCACAAGGACGCGCCAAGACTACCACAAGTCAGGCTAACTGGACTTTTCAAGGCCCCACCAGTTCCATGGGCGGCTATAGCGGAGTAGGTCGGGTAAACACCATCGCTTTTCACCCCACTCAGCCCTCAACCTACTGGATAGGCAGTGCTGGCGGGGGTGCCTGGAAGACCACAAACGATGGGCTGAACTGGGCCCCCGTCGCAGACCACCTGCCGGTGTTAAGTGTTTCTGACATTGACTTCAACCCACTTAATCCAAACACCGTGTACATGTGCACCGGAGACAGGGACAGCAGAGACCATTACAGCCTGGGCGTACTAAAGAGTTATGATGGTGGACAGACCTGGGATACCACCGGACTCAAATGGGAATTCCACCAGGTTAGATTGACAAATTCCCTACTTGTCAACCCACTCGACACCAACTCACTTACCCTCGCTACCAGTGAGGGTATCTACAGGTCTTTTGACGGTGGTACCACTTTCAACATGGTTGAGTCTGGCAACTTCAAGCAACTGCTTTACCACCCCACGGACACGAATATTGTTTATGCCACAAGTTTTTTTACCTATACCAATAACACCGATGCACAGATTTTCCGGTCTCAGGATGGTGGCAGTACCTGGAACCAGGTAACGAACTTTACCGACACCTGGAGAATTGAGCTGGCGGTAACCCCGGCAGATCCTTCCATTGTCAAGGCTGTAGCTGCTTCGCGTGACACTAGCTACAGAAGAGGGCTGCACGGAGTGTATAATTCCACAAATGCTGGAAGTTCTTTCCAGCAGATATTTGGCGGCCATAACTGCAACTACAACATACTTTCAGGAAATATGCAGGGGCAGGGCTGCACAGGGCAGGGAAACTATGACCTATGTATAGCTATTCACCCCCAGAATCCAGACTTGGTCTTTATTGGAGGCGTGAATACCTGGAGATCTTCTGACGGAGGCAGCAGCTTCGTCATTGCAAATCAATGGTGGGCAAATCTGCCTGGTGTTGCTGAGGTGCACGCAGACAAGCATTTCCTTGGATATCACCCACTCGTTCTCAACCGTCTGTTTGAAGCCAACGATGGGGGTATCTATAAAACAGACAACCCATTTTCGCAGCTCTGGACGGACATGACTAATGGTCTGGGCATCACGCAGTTCTATAGAAATGCCGTCGCAAATAATGCAACCTATGTGGTCGCCGGAGCGCAGGATAATGGATCAAAGATTCTAGATGGTTCTTCCTGGGACGATGTCACCGGCGGCGATGGAATGGAATGCCAGATCGACCACTGGAATTCGAATATCTTCTACACGTCAGTCCAGTATGGGGGGGCTATTTATCAGGTGGATGGCTTTGCAATGAACATAGCCAACGGTCCGCTCTCAGGTCTGGAAGGTGCCTGGATTACGCCCTTCCTGTTGCATCCGCTTGACCCCAACATCCTGATCGTAGGCTACGAAGACATCTATTACGGCAACAGCTTCAACTGGACCAACGTAACCAATGGTTCTCTCGGTACTAAAAATATTCTTCGCCTTGGCATCAGTCCCGACAATCCAGACAGACTGTACGTAGTGCCTGAGGACTCAGCAATTATCTGGAAGTTTGACAACTTCTCGCAGAACATCAAATCTGATATAGCAGTTCCCTTTCCTGAAAAGATTTCAGACATCAAGGTCGACCCAAAGAACAGTGACCGGATTTGGGTAACGTTAAGTGGATTCGGCACCAATAAGGTGGCAGAATATACCTCACAGAATGGTTGGAAACTCATGAACGAAAACCTGCCTGATGTGCCTGTAAACTGCATTAATGTAGACTCCTCAAATGGATATTTATACATCGGGACCGATGTGGCTGTGTTCTACAGGAATGACACGATGAGTCAGTGGGAACTATTCAATACAAATCTTCCCGTAGTGCATATCATGGACCTCGGCATCAACTACTCGACTGATGAAATCTGGGCGGCTACATACGGTCGTGGGCTATGGAAGTCGCCCAGGCAAATTCATCCTGTTCGTATCGACGAGGTTACTACCGGTGAGCTTTTGAAGGTACACCCAAATCCTGTAAAGGACAGGCTGAAAGTGCAACTGGACCAACGTTTCCAGGGGCAAATGGTAAATTGTAGCATCCTCGATCAATCGGGTAAATTAGTTGAGCGCCAGAACCTCCGTGTCGGATCAGGCGGAACCCTCATTATCGAGAAGCTCAAACTGCCTGCTGGGGTATATTTCCTAAACCTGAGCCATAAAGGTCAGGTGATCGGTAAGGCTAAGCTGTTGAACCAGGAATAGTAGCGGATGGGTTGTTAGACCAAGCGACCAAAATGACGGTGTTTTTGTTCAGCGGGGTGAAACAAAATGACACAATTATGTTCGGTGTACTGAACAAAAATGCTTGATTTTGTTCGCTACACTGAACGAAATGGATGAACTTATAGATAGATATCGCAGGAGACTCAGAGCTGTAGAGCTGAACTTTAGAAGGAGTATGGTCGCTGAAATCGATCTCTCAGCTCGCTGACAGGTATAAAGGGGCAACGGGGTTTAGGCAAGACCACAATGATGCTGCAGTTCATCAAAGCGCAGTTCGGAAATGTATTCAACCGATGTAGACTTTGTTGTTGATGGCCGGTATCTATTCAAAATTGGAGGGAAGGATAAGGACACCAGGCAAATAGCCGGTAGAGAGGATGCATTTATCGTTGCAGATAACATTGAATACGGGAGTGGTAATCGAGTCCCACTGTGGTTGTTTGGTTTCATGTACTGATGAACAGATGTAGCTTCCTAATGCTTCAGGATCCATCAGAAAACCGCCGTTGACCACACCAGTAAATTTGGACCTTGCGAAGGGGGTAAAACGACAATAAAAAAGCCGGCACAAGCCGGCTCTAAATATGTTGTGTCTACTTAATTACGCCTTCGCCTTTACCAGCTTCTGCTGGACGGCCTGCTGCAGCAGGTAGAACCCACCAAACAATGCAGTGTTGCCAATCAGGTCGCCGAGAAGGCTGTTTTTGAAGAATGGTATAGCCATCACATAAGTCGTAGCAAACCCGCTAAAGCTATATCCATACATGCCAGATGCAAATGCACCCAGGTTTGATACTACAAAGAAGAGAGTTGAACCAGCAATAGAGAAGCCGAGTACCTTAGTTGAAGTTACAGATTTCATGGTCTGTCCCAACAAAGTTACGGCTAGCATCCCCCCGTAAACAAAGAACTGCTCAACACCATAGAAACCACGCATCATTGGATTGCTGGGGAACAGCTCTATGTATAAATCCGCAATGAACAGCGCCAACAGGGGCATCAACAGACTCAGCTTCCTGTTTTGCAACATGGCACCGCCAAACAGTCCGATAGCGGCTACTGGAGCAAAGTTATAAAGGTGCATTTCGTGATTGATGATCCGGGCAACTGCGGCCATGACGATCAGTCCAACTGCTATAAAAATGTTCAGGTTACGTTTCATTTACTTCTTTCTTAGACTGCAAATATACTTTTGGTTGGGTAAACAGAAAAGATTCATTTGGAATTCCATTCCAGTAGCGAACCTGAGGCTAGCCTCTCCGGGGCAAAGCTCCGTTATAAAAACCTTGCAACAGAGCAGTACCTCTTGCCAAGCATTTTGGAGGGATGTTTTTGCTAACACCACAGTGCGGTAACTCCTACAGGAGCAGTGTATCACATAATGATTAAGGCGCCCGGAAGGCGCCTTAATCAGAATTCTAGTCAGCAGTTTGTCCTACCGGCCATGACACTGCTTGTATTTCTTTCCGCTTCCACACGGACAGGGATCATTTCTGCCAATCTTCGGTCCTGCCTGCACCGGCGAACGCCTTACCGCAGTGCCACCCATGTCAGATTCATCAGCGGCATAGTCCTGGCCGGCTTCATCCACTTCTTCTTTATTTGAATGCATTTGGCTCATGTCCGTATGCTGTGGCACTTCCTGTGCTGCCTGTGGAGGTGCTTCCTGCATAGGAATACCAGCACGGAGCAGGAATGACATGATATTTCTATTCGTCTCAAGCAGCATTTGCTTGAAGAGGTTGAACGCTTCGAATTTGTAGATTAGCAAAGGATCCTTCTGCTCATAAGAAGCCATACGCACGGAGGTTCGAAGATCATCCATTGCACGAAGGTGGTTTTTCCATGACTCGTCAATCATGGCAAGTGTAATGGTCTTCTCCAGTGTCTGAATGACTGGTCTTGCTTCCTGTGCTACAGACTCCTTAAGATTAGCATAGATCTGGATACCGCGCATTCCATCTGTGAATGGAATTACAATATTCTCCACCCGGTCACCATTCTGCTCAAGAATCTGCCTGAGGGTAGGGAGCATCTGCTCTCTCATCGAAGTCCACTTCCTGTTGTAGAAGTCCTTAGCCTGATGATATAGCTTGTCGCCTACCTCCTGCATGTCGGCCTTATCGAATCCTTGCTGTGGTACTTCAGGTTCCAGCGCCAGGTGCTTCATCACCTCTATTCGGAAGGCATCATAATCACGGTTCTCTTCAAACTGCCCTGCTATATCAGAGCATACATCATACAAGGCGTTGTCCAGATCAATAGTGAGGCGATCTCCAAACAATGCGTGGCGACGGCGTTTATAAATAACATCACGCTGGGCATTCATCACGTCATCATACTCCAGCAGATGCTTACGGGTTCCAAAGTTGTTTTCTTCTACTTTCTTCTGTGCGCGCTCGATAGACTTGGTGATCATGCCGTGCTGCAGTACCTCACCTTCCTTGTGTCCCATCTTGTCCATCAGCCCTGCAATTCGCTCAGAGCCAAACAGGCGCATCAACTCATCTTCGAGTGACACAAAGAACTGCGAAGAACCAGGATCTCCCTGGCGACCAGCACGACCACGTAGCTGACGGTCTACACGGCGGCTTTCGTGACGTTCTGTACCAATGATTGCCAGACCACCAGCTTCCTTTACACCAGCTCCCAGCTTGATATCGGTACCACGACCAGCCATATTGGTAGCAATTGTCACATTCCCAGCCAGACCAGCTTCTGCTACAATCTGCGCTTCACGTGCGTGCTGCTTGGCGTTCAATACATTGTGTGGTATTTTCTTTTGCTGCAGCATCCTGCCCAGCAACTCAGAAACTTCCACAGAAGTAGTACCAACAAGTACCGGACGACCTGCATTTCTCAGTTTCTCAATTTCGTCTATTACAGCCTTGTATTTTTCTCTCTTGGTCTTATAAACAAGGTCCTGCTCATCCTTCCTGGCAATCGGCAGGTTGGTAGGAATGTTGACTACATCAAGCTTGTAGATTTCCCAGAACTCACCTGCTTCAGTTTCGGCAGTTCCGGTCATACCACAAAGCTTGTGGTACATACGGAAGTAGTTCTGAAGCGTAACAGTGGCAAAGGTTTGCGTAGCAGCTTCCACCTGCACGTTTTCCTTGGCTTCAATAGCCTGATGCAGACCGTCGCTATATCGGCGACCTTCCATAATACGGCCGGTCTGCTCATCCACAATCTTCACCTTGCCTTCCATTACCACATACTCCACATCTTTTTCAAAGAGAGTATATGCCTTCAGCAATTGCTGCACAGAATGGATGCGGTCGGCTTTGATGGCATACTCCTGCAACAGCGCATCCTTGCGCTGCATTTTCTCCTCAGGTGTACCCTGGGAGTTTTCAATTGCTGTAAGTTCTGTGGCAATATCAGGAAGGATAAAGAAATTAGGGTCTTCACCGTTGCCTGTAATAAGCGCCAGGCCTTTTTCCGTCAGGTCTACAGAGTTGCTCTTTTCATCAATTGTGAAGTAAAGCTCCTCATTCACCTTCGGCATATGGCGTTGCTGCTCACCCAGGTAATAGTTTTCAGTCTTTTGAAGTATCTGACGATTACCCTCTTCACTAAGGTATTTAATGATGGCGCCAGTCTTCGGCATACCACGATAAGCACGGAAAAGGTACAAACCGCCGTTTTCTTTGTCGGCCTTACCCTCTGCAATCAGTCGCTTCGCTTCTGTAAGGCTGGCATTCACCACCTTCTTCTGCGCTTCAATCAGCATCTCGATCCTTGGCTTCAGCGCGTGGAACTGTTGTTCGTCCCCTCGTGGCACCGGACCAGATATAATCAAAGGTGTACGGGCATCATCAATAAGCACACTATCCACCTCATCCACCATGGCATAGTGGTGTTTGCGCTGCACCATTTCCTCGGGGTGCTGCACCATATTATCACGCAGGTAGTCAAAACCAAACTCGTTGTTCGTACCATAGGTAATGTCCGCCAGGTAGGCCTTGCGGCGCATGGGTGTGTTCGGCTGGTGCTTATCAATACAATCTACAGTCAGTCCCAGGAATTCGAATATCGGTCCGTTCCACTCCTGGTCACGACGCGCCAGGTAGTCATTCACCGTCACCAGGTGAACGCCTTCACCGGCAAGTGCATTCAGGTAGGAGGGTAGGGTAGACACCAGGGTTTTACCTTCACCTGTTGCCATTTCAGCAATTTTGCCCTGGTGTAGCACAATGCCTCCTATCAGCTGCACGTCATAGTGCACCATATTCCAGGTGACTACACTACCGGCAGCCGTCCAGGTGTTGCGGTAGATTGCCTTATCTCCGTCAATCCGGATGTAGTCCTTTTCGATTGCAAGTTCACGGTCCAGGTCAGTGGCTGTAACCGTAAGTTCTGGGTTTTCCTTGAACCTGCGTGCTGTTTCCTTCACCACTGCAAAAGCTTCGGGCAGTATTTCGTCAAGGATTTCCTCGATTTGCTGGTCCCTTTTCTTAGTGAGTTTGTCTACTTCTTCGTAGATGCCTTCGCGAGATTGAAGTTCAGCCTCCGGATGGGCTTCAGCCTCAGCTTTTTTCGCTGCTATCTCTTCGTCTGTATCTTTAAGATATTCCCGGATCCTTGCTCGGAACTCCTGGGTTTTGTTGCGTAACTCGTCGTGCGACAAAGATTGAAGTTCGCCGTAGATCTTGTTAATCTGCGCAACCCGGGGCTGAATCTGCTTTACGTCTTTGTCCGATTTATTGCCGCCAAAAATTTTTGAAAGGAAACCAATCATTGTCTGTTTATGTTTCTAAGTACCTGTTTTATATTGAACAGGAGGCATTTGATAAAAGATAAAATGATGAATATGCAAAACCTGTGCTGCTTTTAACTGGCTGACAGGCTGGCATAAATAAAGGGTCCAAAGCTACGTTATATGCAGGATTCGGCAAAGGAATGGCCGCTTCCAAGGATGGTCAAAAAAAAATTTTAACGGCATCACTTGCAAGGCAAAGAATTTTTTATGTATTTTGGAAAACATTTTGAAAAAGCGTTCAATTATGAAAAAAACCTTCATCCTCATTACAACTGTATTAGCTTCGGTATTGTTTATAAATAAGACTTATGCTCAAAGCGAAGAACTGATCAGAGTATACCGTTGGTACAATCCTGAGGATAAAAATTACGTAACAGTTACAGAAGGAGAATTCCAGGAAGGCCAGATTATCAACTGGGGCTGGAAAGACAAAACTTTATTATTCTATGCATACCGCACTCCGGGTCCTGACAGGGTGGCTGTAAACAGCTGGTTCAACCCTGTGACTAAAGATTATGTGAGCATTGCAGAAGATGAGTTCTCTGACGACCAAATGATCAAGATGGGCTACAGGGACAAAAAGCCTCAGTTTTATGCACTTACACGCCGCGGACCAAACACCGTTGCTGTTTACCGCTGGAGAGTAGCTAAGAATGCCGACTGGGTAACTGTACCTGAAGAAGGCGACACTGACGCTTACATCAAGAAAGGATACAAGAACAAGACTTATCAGTATTTCGGTATCCCCCGCAGCGTAGATGCTCCTATCTACAACCAACTTTAATTCTATATTTCGAGCTTATAGAACCAGCTGCCCCTAACCGGGGCAGCTTTTTTAATTTTGAATGCTACCTGCCAGCCCCGGCAGCAGGGTCCGGCAACGCCTTTAGTACGGGGTAAGTACGGAGTAAGTACGGAGTAAGAACGGAGTAAGAAGCAAGTAAGAACGGAGTAAGAACCGAGTAAGAACGGAGTCGGTAGTTAATTGATAATTGATAATTGACAATTGACAATTGGTAAATGACAATTGATAATCGTAGCCAAAAGCTGATGTAAAGCCGACCAAACTCCGACCAAAAGCCGAGCTAAAGCTGATCAGAATCGCGACAGGAATGGTTCACTTCGCTACTGACCCGATTCCAGTCTGGCTCCTGTCTTACAGCACCTGCACAATCAGAAACTTCAGATACTGTGTATTCGGTACATGCCACAAGATCGGATGATCAGAAGCCTGGGTTTGCCAGGTCACCTGCCTGATCTTTCGTCTCGCATCCTTCGCTGCCATGTCAATGGTCTTCAAGAACAGCTCCGGATCCACCAGGTTTGTACAGGAGGCCGTCACCAGGAAACCGCCCGGCTTTGTAAGCTTCATGCCCCTAAGGTTGATTTCCTTGTATCCCGTAATCGCCTTTTGTATATTCTCCCTGCTCTTGGTAAATGCCGGAGGGTCCAGCATCACCACATCATAGCGTTTACCCTCCTTCACCCATTGCTTCAATACATCGAAAGCATTGACAGCCTCAAATTTACACCTGTCCTCATATCCATTCAGGATAGCGTTCTTTCTCGCAGTCGCAACCGCTTTGTCTGAAATATCCAGCCCCAACACAGATTTTGCACCATAATGTGCAGCATGCAGCGAAAAGGTGCCGGTATAGCAAAAGCCTTCCAGCACATCAGCTCCGTCCACAATATGCTGAACAGCTCGCCGGTTGTCCTGCTGATCCAGGAAGTACCCGGTTTTTTGGCCATTTTCAATGTCTACATGAAACCTCAGGCCATTCTCGTTGAGAATGATATTGGTGTCAAACGGCTCAGAAAGAAATCCTTTTTGCTGCGGCAGCCCCTCCAGCTCCCTCACAGGCACATCATTCCGCTCATAAATTCCTTTGGGAGAGAATATTTTTTGCAAAGCATCCACAATGGCAGATTTCCAACGGTCTATGCCAAGGGCAAGTGTCTGTATGACAAAATGATCGTTGAACTTGTCAATGATCAGTGCCGGCATCATGTCAGCCTCGCCAAATATCAGCCTGCAGTTCTCCACATATCCGATCTGCTGACGGTATTCCCAGGCCTCCTTAATTCTCTGGTAGAAGAAAGCTTCATTGATCTCCTCGTTCTTGTCACGGGTCAGAAGCCTTATCCTGATCTGGGAGGCAGGATTCACATAGCCCTTGCCCACAAATGATCCGTTATACGAAAACACGTCGACTATATCCCCCGGCTGATACTCCCCTTCACTGTCTCCAAGCTCATTGGCAAATATCCAGGGATGTCCATTGACCACTCTGTCTCCAATCTTCTTCCGTAAAAAAAACTTAGCCATCCGCAAAAGTAATAAAGAGACAAGAAGCGACACCGGCATTTCTAAATCATCTCAGCTCTTTACTACCTTTGGGTTATGCTCCAGAAACTGATTATCAGGAACTACGCCATCATCGATAATCTCACCATTGAACCCGCAGGGCAACTCAACATCGTGACCGGAGAAACAGGCGCCGGTAAGAGTATTATCCTGGGAGCCCTCTCCCTCATCCTCGGCGAACGCGCAGATACTTCTGTCCTTATTAACAAAGAGGAAAAATGTGTTGTAGAGGCCCATTTCGACGTCTCCGCCAATGCGTCTTTCAACCGGGTGCTGCGTGAGGAAGACATCGACGAGGAACAGGTCTGCATCATTCGCAGAGAAATAAGTGCCAGCGGTAAATCACGCGCCTTTATCAACGACTCTCCTGTAACACTCAATGTGCTAAACAGGCTTACTGCCCTGCTGGTCGACCTGCATCAGCAGTTTGGACATCTCGCGCTCGAAGATGATCACTTCCAGATGGATGTACTGGACGCGCTTGCTGCAAATGGTGCTTTGAAAGAAGATTATTCAAGAATATACAAGTCATACACTTCCGTTTCTTTACAGCTCAACCAGCTTCGCGAGCGACAGCTACAATGGCAAAAAGAGTCGGACTATAAGCAGTACCTGTTTGACGAGCTGAGCCAGGCCTCCCTCAAAGAGAATGAAATCGAAGATGTGGAACTGCAACTGAAGCAGTTGAGCAATGCCGGGAGGATCATCACCATTCTCCAGACTTCCAGGAACGTATTGGAGGAAGGAGATCAGCCGATCTCCAATGAGATACGCAGAATTCATCAGCAACTGCAAACAGTATCCGACGTGTTGCGCGACCTGGAGCCCCTGGGCGAAAGATTGGCTTCCGTATATGCCGAGCTTAAAGACATAGCCTCCGAACTGGGCGTGCTGGAACATCAGCTGGACGCAGATCCTGCAACTATGCAACAACTCCAGGAACGCCTCGATCTGGGATACAAACTCTGCAAGAAACATGGCGTCCAATCCACAGCGGAACTGCTCTCTATTCAGCAGCAGCTGGAAGGAGAATTACAGCAAACCCTGGAACTCGAATCAACCATAACCACACTCGAGAAGCAAAAGCAGGAGCTTTATACTGAACTGGAGGCTGCAGGGAAGAAGCTTTCTGCCTCCAGGCAGAAGATTGCACCCCAGCTCCAGAAGAAACTCAACGAGTTGCTCCACCTGGTGGGCATGCCAAACGCACAGTTCCGTCCCGATCTGGAGTGCCTGCCCACGCCCGGACCCGCAGGCCTCGATCAGGTGACCTTCCGTCTGGACGCAAATAAGTCGGGGCAGTTCCTGCCAGTATATAAAGCTGCATCCGGCGGAGAGATGAGCAGGATCATGCTTTGCCTCAAATCACTTACAGCCAAAGCCATGCACCTGCCTACGCTCATCTTTGATGAGGTCGACACTGGCATCTCAGGTGAGGCAGCCAGACAGGTCGGCATGCTCCTCCAGGATCTGGGACGGCATCACCAGGTCATCTGCATCACGCACCAGCCGCAGGTGGCTGCCAGGGGCTCCAGGCATTTCTTTGTGCATAAAGACCTTGATGCAAAAAAGAAAATAACCACACGCGTTCGCGTACTTGCCCCGGATGAAAGGGTAGTGGCTATCGCCCGAATGATAGGGGGAGAAGCACCCAGCGAAGCTGCCATCCAGAATGCAAGGGAACTTGTCATGAACTAATTCAGGTAAAATCAAAAAAGCCATCCAGAGGCATAATGCAGCTGGATGGCTTTTGCTTATAGAATGTTTTCGTTACTGAACGATCATCTTCGTTCTTGCAAATACCTGCCCGTCTTTCACTACTTCTACCACATAGGCTCCTCTTGCGAGGTTTGCATTCCCGATCTTCAGCATGTTGCTCTCAAATCTCTTGCTGACCTCCATAGCCGATACGCCACTATAGCTCGTAAGCCTAACCAGGACCTGCTTGTCCTTCAACGCGTCGTTTTCAGTCACTATTGCAAAAGACCCTGCATTAGGATTCGGGGCTACAGAAATTACATCCGCAGCATAAGGGATATTCCTGATGCTGTTGGCAACTGCCGGTGGTACATGCTTTTCAGACTTCCACATGCCGCGACCATAAGTCGATGCCCAGATTTCATTGGTGATATAGTTGATGCCCAGGTCAGTCACCTTTACAACAGGCAAATTGGTGTTGTAAAGCGCCCAGTGCCCCATTGTGCTATCCTTATAGAACACTGCGGCATCAGTACCGATATAAAGCGTCCCATCCGAAGAGTCTATTGCAATGCAGTTAACCGGAATGTTAGGCAGGGAGTCGTTCATCTGCTTCCAGCCAGTGCCTACGGTGTACTCTGCTACGCGTGCTGTGGTATAGCCGCTGTAGGTAACCAGGAGCTTGTTAGGAATCTTCGGGTGCGCCTGAATATCTGATATCCTGCCCGCTGGCGCACCAGTTATGATGTTCCAGGTAGCACCGAGATTATCACTCCAACGTATCACTGCGTTGCTATAAAGGATATAGATTCTGTCAGGATTAGCAGGTGTCATCGCCACTCGTCTGATCTTCTGTCCACTGGTTGAGAAATTCGAAATGTCAGTCCAGCTATCACCCTGGTCGGTAGATAAATACACGTCCTCGTACCCTGCAATGATGGTATTGGGATCCATTGGGTGCAGTACAAATGGCGTAATCCAGTCACCTTCAGGATCTCCCGGAATATTATTGCTTACTGTGGTGAAATTCGCTCCATTGTTTGTTGTCCTTCTTATGCTACCGTATTGCACCGAGGTGTAGAATGTATTCGGGTTCGAAGGGTCAATCTGACAATCCATACCATCACCTCCAGTCAGTTCATGGAAGGTTCCTGCAAATGTGATCTTCTTGGAGCCGTTATCCTGAGAGCCACCCAACACGAAGTTTGCCGTGTTCGATACCGCGTTCCTGTAAAACTGTGTAATCCCCAGTCCGTTCGACAGATCTGTCCACAGCAGACTTGCGGGATCTGAAGTCTTATAAAGCCCTCCATCATTGCATTCAAAAAACGTGGTCGGCTTCAGAGGATGGAAAGCCATGTAATGTTTGTCTGCGTGCACCACCTTCACCCCGGGCGAGTTTCCTGTCCACCTGGTCACCAGGTCCCAGCTATACCCTCCGTCCAGAGACTGGTAAGTATTTACCCCACCAATCAGCACCTGGTCAGGGTTCAATGGACTGATCGCAATACACAGGTCATACCAGCCCTGGCCGGAACAGGAGTTATTACCCAGGTTAGTATTCCCGCTAAGTATGTTGGTATTGCAATCATTGACATCTCCATAAATATGCGTGAAAGTCTTACCAGTATCGCTGGAACTATAAATACCCTGCAGGTTATAGTCTCCGTTTGCTGCTACTATAGCCTTCACCACCCCCGGAGCGGCAGGAGTTACAGCCAATGCAATTCTTCTTGCACCTGTAATAGTTGTCACCTGCTGCCAGTTCAGGCCTCCATCTTCAGAACGGAAGATATTTGCGCTGCCGGTACTGTAGGAAGCCGCAAAAAGTATATTAGTATCTGCCGGACTGTAAACAATCTCTTTAAAATGGCCAATCGTAGTTGATGACCATGTGGCCCCACCATCATAGGATTTCCTGATGCCGTAAGTTGTAGCAACAGTAATTGAATTAGTGTCCAGTGGATTAATCACAAGTCCGTTCAGGAGTGTAAAATCAGTGATGTTATACTGCAGCCCTGTAGTGTTCCAGGTAAGCCCTCCATCTGTTGATTTCAATAGTCCAACACTGTAGGTATCGCTGGCATTTCTGTCACCCGTACAGAGATAGATTGTATTCGGATTCTTAGGATTGTAATCAATATCTGACACGCCCAGCACAGGCAGGTGGTCATACAGCGAAGTCCAGTGCAGTCCCCCATCCTCGGTTCTCCACGCACCACCACCAGCAGAGCCGATTATAAACGTATTCGTGTCAGTGGGATGGAAGGCAACGACGTTTATCCGGCCGATGCCATTATATCCACCGGGTGAACTCGTCGGACCCTGAAACGTCCAGTTTGCCTGGTTAGTGATTTTTGCTTTAATACCGCTCGCGGAAGTGTTCCTTAGGTATTTATTCCACTCAGTAATCAATGTAGATGGAGGAACCATATACCCATCTTTATCCAGCTGCTGCTCCCAATACCATTCCCATCTTCTAAAGTGTTTATCCTTGCCTCCTTTCACAGTGCCGTGGGGACCAAGGTCTTTAGGTCTGTCTTCCGCACGATTGCGACTTTTCTCATAGGCTGCAACAATATCTTCAAACTTCATTCTGGATTCACCTGTGGTGAACCAGGGCTGTGCGCTCGCGGCTCCAGCTAACAAACCAGCCGCGGCGACTATAAGTATTCTTTTCATTGACTGTCAAACTCTTTAGGGCATTACGATATCCGGTTTCCTGTGAACTTCAGTTACCGGAAGGTAGCGCCACCCTGATTTTTTTGTTTTAAATGCTATTACGTGATTTCGGATGTGGGTTGGTATACGACTTGAGATGCTTTCTTCTGTAACAATAGAAGGTGAGAGTACCAGCGTATCACCGGGATTGACTTCTGTGAAAAGCCTGTTTTCCCCTTTTATAGTAATGTCGCAACTGCGCCAGACACTACCATCATTCCAGAAGAATCCTAAAGGCTGATCCTGGTGGTGCCACACCAGCGTAAAGCTGTATCTGGTTTCAGGCTTCGACTCCCGCCGGCCCGGTAAGGTCCTCTGAGATACTGTTTCCAACAGCGTAGCATACTTGTTTCCACTCGACATTTCCTTATTGCCCGCACACGCTTGTAGAACGATAGTAAGTGTCAATACCAGGCAACAGGCGAACAATCCGGTTTTCATAAGAGGTGGAAAATAGTAAAGTTACACGAAAAACCACCCATTTAGGGGGAAGTAGCTGGGAAAATCACATGAACGCTTCAGACTGTTAAGCGTATGTTAACCAGCGCAAAGTTTTTTTCTGGAGTAATACATGCCTATAGTTTTAATGCTGCCAAACATGTTTACTATGGATCTAAACATCTCTAAAAGTTTATATGAAGAGCAATATAAGGATAAAATGTCCTATGACGCCTTCATCGAAGTATTAGAAAAAGGTCTAAATTCTGAACAGGCGGCTACTCCTCCTTCAGGCACAGAGCCGGTGAATGCGATGAACATCGCGCTTGAATACAACATAGACCTTATGGTTAAACTCCTCCAGGATAAATAACTGAAAATGATCATCAAAACACCAAAACAAAAAAGTTACCTGCTCAGCCTCACCCTCGGACTCCTGTTTGGACCCCTGAGCCTGTTCTACTTTACCTTTTGGGGGGCACTGATCATTACGCTGCTACCCCTTGCCGGCCTTGGCTGGGTCGTACATAGTTTCCTCGACAACGAGTTTCTGAGGTTGCAGAACTACCCAAACTCGCTGGCAATCTGGGGCGGTGTGTATTGGCTCATTTGCATCCTCTGCATGCTGGGTATGACATACGAGCACAATACAGATAAGAAAACAGAGGTAGTTGCAGACCCGGTCCCCGCGGTTAATCCGGAGATCAGGGCCTGGCTCAGAGACAACCCGGGGCTGACATTGAATGACTACTACAGGGAGCGGAGTTTCCTGGCACCGTTTCCTGAAGAGGAATATGAATACAGGGCAACCGCCACTGCTCAATATCAGGCCCAGCCAGTCTCCTGATTCTTTCGCCTTTTACAGGTCGAAATAGAGGGTTTAGATAAATATCTGAGCCCGCTGTTGACTTTTCGCCGAATATGCCGTTATTTTATACAACTGTATATAAGGAGAGAGTTTTATGGTTATTTCGTCACAGAAATACCTGCGATCGGTCAACGCAGATCATCCGCGGATGCTGCAGAATTTGTTCGAGATCAATACCAGGGACAACCCTGCATTGGTTCACAGTCAGGTAAATTATACGCTAAGCAGGCTGCAGGAGCATGTCGATGATCCGGTAATTGCATCACTCACGGCCCGCTTTCTTCCGAAGGTCCAGGTATATAATGTCGCCTACACCGCATTTTTCGAATCGAAAGAACTATACGATTCCTTGTCTGAACTTCTTTCCGACAAATTTGCAAATGTTGTCCGAAATGTGCACGAATGGAAACAACAGGTGTCAGCCTATGTTCCTCATGACCCGATGCTCATGAGGCAACTGTTTCCGCGGGGCATGGAGGTCTTTGAAATTGGTGAGGATCTGGAACGTATATCCGCACTTACAGTCATGGCCAACAGGATGGACGGTTATCCGGAACTCTCCGGTCTGAGGAAGGAAATCTATAAGATCACCGAAGAGCTGAGAGACATCTTTTATGCTTTCCGTAGTGCAGAAAAAAGCCTTTCCGAATTCACCAGTGCGCTGGAGATACTTCGGATCAATGCAACACAGGGCATGTTCTACCTGCTCAATTATCTTCTGAACATGCAGGAGGGCCGGCCTGAACAGGTAAACAAATGGTTTGACTTCGAAGAGCTATACCGGCAGGAGCCAAAACGATATGAAATCTCCAGGCTCGCACCCTCGCATCAGTTTGCTGCACCCATAGGCTCGCTGCCGTCCTCCGGAACAATTTCAGTAGAAAACCGCGGAACCGTACCGCTAAAGATCTTTTGGTTTGTCCACATTCCAGCTAATCTGTCTTCAGAAGACGCTTTTGTTTTGTTGGAGCCCGGTGAGAAGATCAGCCTGCAACGCAGCGAACTAAATTCTGAAGCTGAAAACCTGGTAGTCTACAACCCCAGTGAGGGTTCCCATGGCGCCCTGTTTCTCAGCTACTCAACAGGTGAATAGTCGCTAAGCACCGCTGATTTTTTTCGCAGGCAAGCGCATTTGCCAGCCGCAAAAGTTATGATAGCGAGACCGGCAGAACTGGGTTGCCATTTGCTGATTTTGGTATAAAAATTGGAATCATTTCTATAGGCGCGGCTTCTCGTTTTGCGCTCCTCTCCTGGCGTTTTTGGTATTGCCCTCACCTCCTCTTTTTCCATACTGCTTCCAATCCACTTCAATACCGACTCCATACCAACTCCATATACAAGGCTTGACATAATCGAGTCATAACCGGGTCAAAACCACTTCTTCGGTTACGATAAAGATTACCAAGGCAGCTTCATGCCCAATGCCGGGCTAATAAAAAAGGCTGCCCATTTCCGGACAGCCTCCTTCATTCATTTCGCCTGATTTATCTCACCAGCTTCATCTCCTTCAGCAGCCATCCTGCACCTCCAAACTTCTCAATTACAAACAGAGTATACCGGATATCCACTGAGATATTCCTGCTCAGTCGCGGATCAAAATACAGGTCACTCATAGTCCCCTCCCATACACGGTCAAAATTGATCCCGATCAGCTCTCCCTTCGCATTCAATACCGGGCTTCCGGAGTTTCCTCCCGAGGTATGATTGCTGGCAATGAATGCCACCGGCACCGTACCATTCTTCGCCCAACGTCCATAGTCCTTCTCCTTATGGAGTTCCTTCAGCTTCGTCGGCACCCTAAACTCTTCCACCTCAGGATTGTCCTTCCTGATCACCTCGTCTATATTGGTCTGGTAGCTATAATTCGCAGGACCGTCAGGATCCATTCCCTCCACCTTTCCGTAAGTAAGCCTCAATGTCAGGTTCGCGTCCGGATAATACATCGTGTTCCAGTTCTGCTTCATCTGCGCACGCATATAAAGGCGGTTATAATAGCTGAGTTGCTGCTGATAATTGCGCAATATAGGTGCCACCTCGCGGTTTCTGAAGTTTGCAATCTCCCGATACAGTTTCCATCCCGGGTCGCCCTTGATCTTGTTGGTGTCACTAAGTGAAACGTCATTCAAAAATGCATGCAACTTGTTCTTGTCCGCAATCATGCTCAGGTTATACACATTGTTCCCCCAAAGCCTGAAATTCCCACCATATTCCCGGTACATGGTCCGGTAAGCCGTTGGTACCCAGCTACCACCATTTTCGAAATACACCGGCATCAGCGCAGCAAAGAGGTCCCGGTCAGTCGCAGCATCATAGTTCTTATAAAAGCCCTCAAGTCCTTTTGCCAGCTTTTGAAGGCTATCCCTCATCCTTGTGTCTCCCAATTGTGCCCTCATTACATTCAGCATCCTGTCCAATACCGCCGATTGTTGAATCAGCTCAATACCCATCACTGCCTCCTGGATATAGGTTTCTGCTTTGAGCGCACTATCCGCAGCGCGGGTGGTCACCTGCAGGTTGGCAAGTAGATCTTTTGCATAGGCCAGTTCAGATTCCCCGGCCGCCCATTGCTGAAATTCTTTTTCAGCCTCTCTTTTCTTGCCCACCACATTGTTCAGCCGAAGACCCCTCAGCTCTCCCTGCCATTTCTTCCAGCCATTGGCTACACTGGCACGTTTGGAGGTGTATTTAAGGAAAACTTCCCTGTCCTCCTCCATCGCCTCATTCCAAACATCAAGCTTTTTAGTGCGCACATCGATTCTTACGGGGTCGATAATTGAATAAATCTGCTCAAGCTGGTAAGAGGAGATATACTCCTGCGTTGTTCCCGGAAAGCCATAAACCATAGTAAAATCACCCTCTTTGTACCCGGAGATGTTTATAGGAAAGAAAACATCCGCCTTATAAGGCTTATTGTCCTTAGAATAGGCAGCCGGTTTGTTGTCCTTACCTGCATACACCCTGAATACACTGAAGTCACCCGTATGCCTGGGCCACATCCAGTTGTCAGTGTCCCCTCCAAACTGCCCGATGCCATTGGGCGGGAAGCCCACCAGCCTCACGTCGTTGTAGGTTTCACTGATAATCACCCAATATTGGTTCCCATTGAAATAAGGCTTGATGGTCGCATCCATTCCTGTCGTAAACCGGTAGCCCTTCTCAAGCCCGGGAATCCTGGTTGCCAAAATGCTGTCTCTCTGTTTCTCCGTCAGCGTATCAGGCAGGTCATACATCAGTTTGTCTGAGACGTTTTCCATTTTCCGGATAAAAGTCACCGTCAATCCCGGACAGGGCAGTTCTTCCTGCTCATTCATGGCCCAAAATCCGTTTGCGAAATAGTCTTTTTCCTTGCTGCTCAAGCCCTGCACGGTACCATACCCGCAGTGGTGGTTTGTCAGGAGCAGGCCTTTTGAAGACACAATCTCTCCGGTACACCCTCTTCCAAACAGCACCACAGCATTATTCAGGCCCGTTCCTTGTTCGTTGTAAATCTTTTCCACCGGGATCTGGAGTCCCATTGCTCTCATGTCTGCTTCCCTTTTTTTAAGGGTGGGAGGAAGCCACATACCCTCCTTGGCAACAATGCTCTGGCTGAAACCAACTAAAAGGATAAACAGGACGGTCTTTCTTAAGTAACTTGCGTGCTTGTGATCAATATTCATGCTCTGGAAATTGGTTTAGAGAAATAAAAATACTGTATTGCTATAAAAGTTTTAGTCAAATAGTTATATTAGCCCAATATAAAGCGAAATTCCGATTCAGAATTATGAGAAATTGCCTGTTTCTTGTAGCACTCCTGCTGGTGTCTCAATTGAATAAAATCAATGCGCAAAGCCTGTTTAGTGCTCCAGATACGATTTGTGTCCGACAGCCCGTTCAATTAGCCGATAGTGTAAACGCTTCTAGTTACTACTGGGGTTTTTGCGCCGCTTATCTTTTCGACACGCCTGTAGGCGAAAAC
>JAFAAT010000142.1 GCA_023426425.1 Bacteroidota bacterium
TTTTGCGTTGTGATTATGATGGTGGTCATGCGAACGCTTCCAGATGCTCGGCGGCGTGATCATGTAAACGCCAAAGGCAGTGAAGATTACATTGGCGACCTTTGACTTGTAAAGTATGGTGTGATGCTGAAAATCATGGAAGATGATGAAGAACCGGGAGAGCATCATGGCCGTAAATACACTGCAGAGTAACTTTCCCAGGAGGCCGGGAGCGAGCATGGTACCTGCTATGGATGCGATCAGCAAAATAAGACTGGTGATAGTATGATACCAGCTTTTCCACTTTATCTCTTTGGCAAATGGTTTAGTTGCCAGAATCAATTCTTTTCCTTCACGCATGAATAACTGCTCTCATATTAGCAAAAGCGTCACAAAATTAATCAATGGAGACCATAATTTGCAAGCATTTACAACACCATAACTTATAGGTTAATTAACCGATGGGTAGTCCCGTTTTTAATTACCAGGGGGCTCTTTTTAAACGAACTTAGAATGATTTAAATAGGAGAGCGAGGTCATCTGAAGCGGGAGTGTAAATGAAAAGTATCTGAATGCAGATAATTACCTTTGGACTGAACTCAACGGTAAAGAAACCCGGATGGCCGAAAACTCTTTGAGGAATAGATTGTCATATCAGCTGAAACGGGCTCCCCTGCTCTTAAGTTTGATTTCGATCTTTCTAATCGTGTATGATTTTGGTTTTGTGAACAGCCCGTTTGTTTCGTCAGTATTGCACAATATCTACCTTTTCCTGTTAATTACCATCGCCTCTACATATGTGCTCAGGTACATCTGGCAGCCGCCAAAACAGGCAATGGGCGTCTGGGTTTTCGATTCTGTGCTTATTATTTCTCTCCTGATCTTGTTTATTGCCAACTCTTTCCTTTCAGGTTATATCAAATCCCATTGGTCGACCGTGGGATTCCTCACTTTGCCAGTCTGGAATTATCTGCTCCTGTTTCTCGTGTTCGTGAGGGAGTTCTCCAGAACGCGTTTGAAGATCAGGAACAGGTATTTTAACCCCGCACTCCTATTTGTTTTGAGCTTTTGTTCCGTCATTTTTATCGGAACATTGTTGTTGCTATTACCGCGGGCGACGTATTCTGGTATCAGTTTGCTGGATGCTTTTTTTACGTCGACGAGTGCGGTATGTGTCACAGGGCTGATGGTTGTAGACCTACCCTCAGTCTTTACCCCGCTGGGTCAGACGATTATCCTGGTGTTGATACAGGCCGGAGGACTGGGCATCATGACCTTCACCAGCTTTTTTGCCTATTTCTTTACCGATAGCTCTTCATTTCAGAATCAGCTTGTTCTCAGAGATCTTACTAACTCAGAAAAAATGGCTGAAGTGTTCCGTACGCTCAAGAAGATCGTCGCACTTACCTTTACTATAGAAGCGATAGGTGCTGTCCTTTTGTTCGTAAGCATAGATCCTGCAGTAATTACCGATTATGGTTCTCGGGTTTATTTCGCCGTCTTTCATTCTATCTCTGCTTTTTGTAATGCAGGAGTGTCTACTATGAGTCTGGGTCTCTATGATCCGCAGTTCAGGTATAATTACACGTTTCTGTTTATAGTTTCGCTGCTTTTCATAATCGGAGGGTTGGGATTTCCTATTGTGTTCAACTACATGCGATATCTTAAGTTCAGTATTAAGAATCGCCTGATAAAGTACAATCGTGCAAAGGGATTTGTTTACCTGCCTGGTGTGATAAACCTGAATACCAGGATAGTAATAGTAACAACGGCTTTATTAGTGGTGATTGGCACCATCCTGATGTTCGTTTTTGAGTATGACAATACCCTAAGGGAGCACGCCGGCCCCGGCAAAATTGTGACCGCATTCTTTACTGCTACAGCTCCAAGAACAGCGGGATTCAACAATGTGAACATCACTGAACTGCACTTTTCTACAATCATGATCGTGATATTCCTGATGTGGGTGGGAGGCTCGCCGGCTTCTACTGCGGGTGGTATTAAGACTAGTACACTTGCTCTGGCAACGTTGAATATAATAAGCATAGCCCGAGGTAAAAACCGCGTGGAGGTATTCAGGAGAGAAATAGCAGATTATTCGTTCCGCAGGGCGTTTGCCATCATTGCGCTCTCGCTGATTGTAATCGGGTTTGCTGTGTTCCTTATAACCGCATTCGACAGTCACCTAAACCTGTTGGACATTGCATTTGAGTGTTTTGCTGCTTATAGTACTGCGGGCTTTAGTCTGGGTATAACGCCAAGCCTGAGCGCACCCAGTAAGCTGGTGGTAGTCGCAACAATGTTTATAGGCAGGGTGGGGATGCTTACGCTTATGGTTGCGTTTATGAGAAAGGTGACAAACCTGAATTATAGATACCCAACTGAAGAAATTCTTATTAACTAGCAGCAATGATAACAGGTCGACTGACGTCAATAGTTGCGGGAAAACATAATAAACATGAAATTCATAATTCTGGGACTGGGTAACTTCGGAGCTTCCCTGGCCACCATGCTTACCGAAAAAGGTCATGAAGTAATTGGTGTAGACATGACCATGAACAGGGTGGAAATGTTGAAAGACCAGATCACCCACACCGTCTGCATCGATGTCACGGATCCGATTGCTATGAAGAATCTGCCCATCGCTGAAACAGATGTTGTAGTCATAGCACTGGGTGAAGACGCGGGTGCCAATATTATGTCCACTGCACTTCTGAAGCAGATGAATCCGAAAAGAATTATCTGCAGGGCAA
The DNA here is from genome assembly GCA_023426425.1 of Bacteroidota bacterium. Classification (GTDB taxonomy): domain Bacteria; phylum Bacteroidota; class Bacteroidia; order Chitinophagales; family Chitinophagaceae; genus JAFIGV01. The sequence continues at coordinate 2,733 of JAFAAT010000142.1, forward strand.
TATCTCCGCTCCACCTGACGATTCTGGAAGCCATGGGCATGGACGAGATCGTGCATCCGGAGGAGGAAGCAGCAGAAAGATTAGCCAACAGTCTCAACATGCAGGGCGTGGTGAATTCCTTTGTTTTGTCCGAAGCCTATAACATTGTGGAAGCGAGGGTGCCCGCGCATTGTGCAAACAAAACCATTGAAGAGGTAGGCTTTAGGAGGAATTACAACATCGTGATTCTGGCAATAAAAAAGGTCAGGGAGGAACGCAACCTGCTGGGAGTTGTGCGCAAGGTATCGGAAGTGGAGGAAGTTGCCTCTACAAGCACTGTGCTTCAGGTCGGGGACATACTGGTACTTTATGGTAATGTAGATGATATTCAATCGTTTCTGAAATCGCGCTAGGCAGAGGCCGAATTCACAATAATTTAAAGCGATCCCAGCCTGTTCGGGTAAAAGTTTTTCCTATACCTTTACTATTATTGATTCTTATTTTTTAATGCCATGCAAGAAGGTACAGTAAAATTTTTCAATGAGACTAAAGGTTTTGGTTTCATTACGCCGTCAAACGGAGGCGCAGATGTTTTTGTTCACGTATCCGGTCTCAGAGATGAGATCCGGGAAAAGGACAGAGTGTCTTACGAAGTTGAGAACGGTAAAAAAGGATTGAACGCAGTAAACGTTAGAAAGGTTTCCTGATAACAACACTTTTTCAAAAGAAAAGCTGCTCTTGCTGAGCAGCTTTTTTTATGCGAAAAAACGTGAAAAATACCCCGGCAGTAGGGTGTTTTTCACATTGTCTGATGGAGCCGGAATGAGGAACTTTGAATCATGCAAATGGTTATAGACCCCAGCACTCAAATGGTGATAAACTCTAACGCTATTTAAACGAGCCATCCCCTTCTACCCCCTTGAAACATCCGCCCAGCCTGATAGGTTGGGCGGTTTTTCGCTTTGGAGAAGCAAATGCAGGTATTAAGCAAAGGAGCTATAAAGCTAAGTTGCCCCTGGCTGATCCTTAGTTCGAATAGGCAATATGGGACGACGCTGACCTGGCGGACCAATGACGCCGGTGCTAAAGTAGATCTAGACGCCTGCAGATTGTAGCCTGTGACAGACTAGAAATAAAAACGCCGCTTCCTCGTAGGGAGCGGCGTTCAATGTTAAGGAGGTATTTAAACATCTCTGTTGATGTCGAAGGCTTCGAGCTCGTTAGCTACCGCTGTGAGGAAGCTTGCTCCTAGGGAACCGTCCACAATCCTGTGGTCATAGCTCAGTGAGAGGTACATCATGTGGCGTATGGCTATTACATCACCTGCTTCAGTTTCCATCACCATGGGGCGTTTCTTGATGCTACCCACTGCAAGTATCGCTACCTGTGGCTGGTTGATGATTGGAGTTCCCATCAGGCTCCCGAAAGTGCCAACATTGGTAAGGGTGAATGTACCACCCTGAGTGTCGTCTGCCTTTAGCTTGTTGTTACGGGCAGCGTTTGCCATTCCATTAACATCCTTCGCGAGACCCAGCAGGTTTTTGGTATCTGCATTCCGGATCACAGGGACGATCAGGTTGCCGCTCGGTAACGCGGTGGCCATGCCTATATTGATGTCTTTTTTGACAATAATCTTGTCGCCGTCTACGCTACTGTTGATCATCGGGTACTTACGTATACAGTTGGCGATCGCTTCTATAAAAATTGGGGTGAAAGTGATCTTCTCACCGTATTTCTTTTCAAAGGGTGTCTTAGCTTTTTCTCTCCAGCGCACAATGTTCGTGACATCGCATTCTGTGAAGCTGGTCACGTGAGGAGAAGTTGCCTTACTGCGTACCATATGGTCTGCAATGAGCTTTCTCATTCTGTCCATTTCTACAATCTCCACGTTGCCGCTATAGCTTTGTGCCGGAGCCGCCTGAGGAGCTGTGGCAGGAGCAGCTGGTGCTGCAGGTTGGGTATGCTGAACTGGTTGAGGTTGAGGTTGTGGCTGAGCAGCGACTTGAGGTGTAGCCTGGGCCGGTTGATGAGCGCCGTTTTGGCGATTGGCTACATAGTTCAGGATGTCCTTTTTAGTCACCCTGCCTTCGTTACCAGTCCCCGGTATTCGCTCGAGTTCCGACATGCTTATGCCTTCCTTGCCCGCTATATTAAGAACAAGAGGACTATAAAACCTGTTTTCCCCTGCTGATGTAGATGCTGCTGCAGGTGCAGGATTAAATTGCGCTGCCGGTGCGGGTGCAGGCTGTGGTTGTGGTTGTGGTGCCGGTGCTGCTGCAGGTGCAGCCGCCTGTGACGATACAGCGGCTCCTGCGCCATTGGTATCTACCCTGGCAATGACCGTTCCTACCGGAACAACATCATTCTCCTTAAAAAGTATCTCAGCAACGGTCCCTTCTGCGGTGGATGGTACTTCACTGTCAACCTTATCAGTGGCAATTTCGAGCAGAGTCTCGTCCATTCTGATCTTATCACCCGGTTTCTTATGCCACTTCAATACGGTAGCCTCCATGATACTCTCACCCATTTTGGGCATTACTAAGTCTACTATTGCCATATAAGCTTCTGTTAGATATTTATTAAAGCGGTACAAAAATAATCAAATGCCCCGCATCAGCAATTAAGAAATTAATACACCACGTCCCTGAAGTCCCTTCTGCGGATAAGTTTCAGATCCTGGAGGATCGATGCTTTTACGTTCAAAGTGAAGTTATAGCTCTTTCGGGGACCAAACGGAATGGTGCCTAAACGCATCTGCCAGCAATGCAGATCTCGGTAGATGTCGATTGACGTGAGTGTGAGCGACTTTGTCTCAAACTCATAACCGCTGGAGAAAGTAATTTTCCAGCGGGACGTTAGATTAAGGTCACCACTTACAAGGAGACTCTGGTTATAAGTCAGGGTATCCTGCATCGAAAAGAAAGTAAACTGGCTGCTCACACCCAGTGAGTATGCCACATTGAAGCTCCAGGGGATGTTAAAGTCTACATAGTCGTAATAACCACCATTTTGAAGGAGCCGTTCTGCACCCTGGGGGACGGGTGTGTTTTGCTGAGTTTTTTTGCTGCTAAAGTTTGCCTGGAGTGAAATGTTCGCATTTCTGAATCGGGCGATACCACGGCCTTCTTCCCACATGGTTCTCCGCGAGGGGCGACCAGTGGTGTAGTCAAGGCCATAAGGATCGTACACCGCGCTGGCGCTGATATTGAGCTTGTCGAGGATGTTGGTGCGGAACGCAATATTGAATGGGCTCCAGTTAAAAGAATCTGCCGCAATGTTGTAAGCAGAGGTAATGCTGAATCCATCTATCAGGGTAATGTTTCTGCCGAGACCTGTGGTGTCTTTTTTTGACCTCACCTTTATCTGCAGGTTATTGTTGATGCCGAAGTTTACATTGCTGGCAAAGTTGCCATACTGATTAAGACCTGGTACGCCGATCACAGAACCGCTAAAAGGCGAGAGGTACACAGTCTGACGGCCAGTGTCTAGCCGGGATTGGTAGTAATAATTGAATGGTCGCGCCGCGAAATCAGGGGTGTATGTGAAGCCGACATTCGGCGTGATAACATGGCGGATCCCCATCAGGCTGCCTCTTTTAAACATCTTAAGACCATAAATCCGGGTGCTCAACTGCATGTTCGCATTGAAATCACGCGCAGTGAAGAAGCCGTTGCTGGCAATGGTGTCTATTTTGTCTTGGTTGGTATTGAAGTAGCGGTAATTACGCTCTGTCAGCCAGTACTCGTTATAGGTGGTTCCGAATGATAGGTTCACGAAACGGAAGATGTTATAGGCAGCCGTGATGGGTATGCTGTGTTTCATGCCGTTTTGAAAATCCCCGAGTCCAACTGTATTCAGGCTGAATGTAGTGTCGTAGAAAGTAGTCTGGTTGATAGCATTGAAGTTATAACTGGCTGAGATTTTTTCATACCAGCGAGGCGCTCCTATAGCATTCTTTCGTTGAAAAGGTGTAAACTGGGAGACATAGAAACTCACCTCTGGCAGATACACATCCACCCGGCCGGTTTGCGTATTCTGGTTGTGTCTGGCACCCACAGTCAGGTTGTAGGGTTTGCCAATCCAGTTTTTGCTGAAACTGATGTTTGAGGTGAACTGGTTGTTCAGAATCTGATTGACATTATAGCTGTTGTTGGAGTAGAAAGAGGAAGTACCCACTACTACTGAAGCATTGAAATTGACTCCGGGCCGGGCTTTCGGGTCTGTCTGGTGCCGCCAGTTGATCATGAAGTCTCGGGTAATGGAGCCGGTGGGCTCAAATGTTTCACCGGTCTTATTGTAGGCGTAGCTGAGCGAAAGCCCTCCATTAAACTTATATCGTTTGGTGTAGCTGCTGATGCCACTGGTACTCCAGCTCCCTTTTGTATATATATTAGCCATCAGCAGGAAGTCTACATAGTCATTGAAGTGGAAATAATAACCACCGTTCGTGAGACCAAGTCCGCGTTGTTGCTCGAGCGTATATGACGGGATCTGGAAGCCAGACCGTTGATTCTGACTGATAGGAAACAGGCCAAAGGGCAGAAAAACCGGTGTCGGGACCTGCTCAATCACTATGTTGGCTGAGGCAGACGCGATGACCTTATTGGGGACAACCTTGATTCGGCTCGCATGTATTCCAAAGTGAGGGGTGTCAAGTGCACAGGTGGTGTAGATGTTTTTCCAGCCAAAGATTGACTGATCTGGATTTCGCTTCACCTGTTGGCTATGGACAAAGCCTTCGCCATACTGGGAGCGCGCATTTCGGATAATTGCCCGCTTTGACTTGAAGTTATATTGTAGTGAGTCGTAGGTCACAGTCTCGCCCCCCTGTGTGAAACTTGGACGCTCTGTCACGGCTCCTGAAGTATCAAACCTTGGTTGGGCTGTAATGGTGTTAGTTGACTGTTCGTAGACAATTTGTCCGGCATTAAGTTTCAGATCTTCGTAACTGACTCTGGCGTTTCCATATAGGTAGAAAAGATCATTTTTCATGTCGAGAACAGCAGAGTCGGTCGCTTCGGCCGTGACTGGCGAGGGAAGGGCATCTTTAGAAATTCGAATGCCGAGTGAGTCTTCCAGCTTCCGGGTTTTCAGCGAGTCTGCTGTAATCGAGTCCTGTGGTGACAACAGGCTGACAGTGTCGGCGACCATTACCGTGGAGTCCCGGGGAATAACCTGCGCCAGGGCAGAGGGTGCGGTGCCAAGGTTGATAAGCAGGATGGTGAAGAGCACACTGCTGCACAGCAATAGGTTTTTTAAGATAATTTTACCGCCCGGGCTCATGAATAAGGCACAAAAATAGCTCTTTACCTGAAGCGAATCCGCGAAGAATTTTAACTTTGAACGAATACCTCCCCATATGCTGACCAGATTCTTATTTTTTGTTTGTCTCACGATTTCGTTGCCCATTTTTGCTGATGCTGGTGGTAAAAAGATCACTAAAATAGTTTTGGATGCCGGGCACGGTGGGAAAGATGTGGGCGCAGTGGGCCAATATTCAACCGAAAAAGACTTGACACTTGCTGTCGTATTACGGCTCGGGAAAATCATTTCAGATAGTATGAAGGATGTGCAGGTCGTTTATACCCGCACTACAGACGTATACCCCACGCTGGTGGAGCGACATGAAGTGGCTAACAAGGCACAGGGTGACGTGTTTATTTCGGTGCATGTGAATGCTACAGCTGGTACTACGAAAAGAGTGATCAGTGGCTATAAAAAGGTAAAAAGAAACGGTAAGACAGTAAAGCAGCCAATATATAAGACCATTCGTCAGAAGGAAACAAGTGCTACGGGAACTGAGACTTATGTACTTGGCTTGCATAGGAATTCACAGAAGGAAGATGCCATAGGCGAGTACGGTGACAACCTGGTTCAGGAGCCGGGGCTACTGAATGTAGATGACCCTCAGACTGCTATAATAATTGCACAATATTCCCAGGCATTTTTGAGCAGAAGCGTGTCTTTGGGTTCAAAAATTCAGGAGAATTTTGCAAAGCAGGGCAGGAGAGATATGGGTGTGAAGCAGATGGGCCTGGAAGTCCTTGCCGGTAGTGCAATGCCAGGTGTGTTGGTGGAAATCGGGTTTATTAATAATCCGGACGAAGAGGCGTATTTGAATTCGGAGGCGGGGCAGCGTGAAGTAGCAATGGCGATTTACCGTGGTATCAAGACCTATAAGGAAGAAGCAGAACGATAATTTCACATTTGTTTTTCAGGAAAAAAAGTACAACTTTAGCCAGCGCAAACACTTTGTAGTAGAATATAGGACAAGGTGTTGGCAAAGCGATTGGTCAGTCTCTGTCTTGTTTGCTTTTTAAAATGTTTCTTTTATCTTTAAGCTCGTTAATAGCAAAAATTTCATTCGTTAATGAAAGCCCGTTTAAAAACCATTGTTCTGTCTGCGTTTTGCGCAATGTCTGTATTCACAGCTGTAACTGTTTCTTCCTGTAATGATGATAAATGCAGAGCTATAGTCTGCGCACATGGCGGTGTGTGTACTGATGGGGCCTGTCTATGTCAGCCTGGGTATGAGGGGGCTACCTGTACCATAGTGAATAGAGATCGGTTTCTGGGAACCTGGAATGTGACAGAAAACGGCTCAATTACCGACCAGGCTGCGTATTCTATCAATATTGAGGAAGGTGACAATATCACTGAGGTAGAGATCAAGAACTTCCGCAACTTGCTTGTTACCAACGTAAAGGCCTACGTGAAGGGAGATACGCTTTATATTCCACAGCAGAACATTGATAATCATACCATTGTGGGTTCTGGTGTGCTGAATTTTGAAGAGCCTTACGGAGAATTCGGACAACTGGTGGTGAAGTATAAAGTCACCGACGCCAATAACAATGTGGATGATTTCGGAGTAGATGGCGGCGACGCTTCACTTTGGAATAAATAGTCCTGACAATAGAAATTCATGTTGAAGCTGTCTCAATAAATGGGACAGCTTTTTTTATACTCCAAAAACGCAAAGTCTTTGGTCGCGTTCTGCTTTCTTCAGTTTATACAACGATTACTCTGACTCTAATTGCTTTCCGCTCCCTTCTCCCGTAAATTTGCCCTATGACAGATAAACCGATAATCCTTGTCACCAATGATGACGGCATCACCTCCCCGGGCATTCGCAACCTGGTCGAAGCTGTAAAAGATCTTGGACACGTAGTCGTTGTAGCGCCCGACAGCCCGCAGTCAGGTATGGGGCACGCTGTGACAATCGGATATCCACTCAGGTTAAGGAAGGTAGAAGTATTAGAAGGCGTAGAGTGCTGGCAGACCAGTGGCACTCCCGTAGATTGTGTAAAACTGGCGCGGGACCAGGTGCTTCACAGAAAGCCAGATATCTGTGTGAGCGGCATCAATCACGGAGCCAATCATTCCATCAATGTCATTTATTCAGGTACTATGTCTGCAGCCATGGAGGCAGCCATCGAGGGCATTCCTTCTGTTGGTTTCTCGTTGCTGGACTTCAATTTCGATGCTGACTTCTCAGTGGCACGGGAGGTGGCACATTCAATAACCAAAAAGCTGATGCAGCAGGCTATGCCACCCAATACGCTCCTCAACGTCAATATTCCAAAGTTGAGCAAAGCAGAGTTTAAGGGAATCAAATTCTGCCGTCAGGCCAATGCCAAATGGCAGGAGGAATTTGACCACCGGGTTGACCCGAGAGGTGAAGACTATTACTGGATGGTCGGAAAGTTTGTGAATATGGATCAAGGTGCGGGCACTGACGTGGAGGCGCTGAAAGAAGGCTATGCCTCGGTAGTGCCTGTCAAGTTCGACCTCACAGACTATGAAATGAAGCAAAGGCTGGAACAGGAATGGACAGACCTGCTATAAAAAAGCACGCGATTACCTTGTGTAACTATGCCTTTTGCCGGGTGGGGGAGTATACTTTGCACCACGCACATGCGGAAGCCGCTGTTCATGTTTTTTTCTGATCGTGCTGTCCAGGGCTGCTGAGATTGTATAGTCTTTCTGGTACACCAGTTCGTCAGCCTGGTATTCTTCCTCTTTGATCATATGGCCGGTTTCAGGGTTATAGTATTTCCACGCACCGTGACGGATGGTGCCCTGCTGGGTTGCGATCACCTTATAGCTCTCCTCATGAGTGATCGGGTCAACTACTACAATGGTGTCAAAAGGTTTTTGTGTGCTTAGTGCCTTATAATTCCCGGTACAATAGAGTTGACCCTTCTGGTAATATTTCACCTCACCATCGAGAAAATTATTGCGGAAACTTTCGATGGAAACTATATCCCCCAGGTGATTGACTTTATACCAGGGCCCTTGTTTGTTGCCGTGATAGTACGCGCCGAATTCATTCACACCATCCTCGCCCATCTTGGGAGGCAGGCTCACCCACCACATGCCATGCTTTTTACCCGCCTTGTCGTACTGGTTCACAGGAGGGCGCTCCTCTTTCTTACTGGATTGTGCAAGGAGTTGGGCAGTGCCCAGGAGCAGGAATGATATGAATAGAATTAGTCTCATTGGCTTACACAGCGAAGGACGTTCCGCATCCGCAAGTGGTGCTGGCATTGGGATTCGTGAATGTAAATCCCCTCGCATTGAGCCCGTGTTCGTAGTTCACTTCCATCCCCATCAGGTAAATGCCGTGCGCCTTCTTCATTAGAACGGAAATTCCTTCTATTTCGTACACATCGTCGTCATCTTCTTTTTTGTCAAAACCCAGAACATAGCTAAGGCCGGAGCAGCCGCCACCTTTTACGCCGATCCTAAGATACTGTTCTTTGTCAAATCCGGGCTCCGCCATCAGCCTTTTTACTTCATTGACAGCAGATTGTGTGAGCCTGACAGGTGTATCTATCGCAGTTTGCATTGGGTCAAAATTTATCTGCAAAGATAAGATGATTGAAGAGTAGTAAAGTTGTAAACTTGTTAAGTTGTATGAGCGCTGTTCGTGACTTGTTAATGCGTGTACCCCTTGAACTGATCCTGTCTCCCCGCGAGTTCATTTTGTAAATAGGTAGTTGTGTGTCTGTTTAGGTTAACTTTGATAACATTTTTTACTTTTGCTGCCTGCAAAAAACACTTCTCATGAGCGAGGCCTTAGACATGATCATTGACGACGCATCCAGTCAGATGAAAAAAGCTATTAGTCACCTGGAAGCAGAACTGGCTAAAATACGTGCTGGAAAAGCAAACCCCGTTATCCTTGACGGCATTCATGTTGATTATTACGGGAGCGCTACGCCGCTCAACCAGGTCGCCAATGTCACGGTTGCTGACGCCCGTACGCTGTCTATTCAGCCCTGGGAACGTCAAATGCTTGCACCCATCGAAAAAGCAATCATCGCCTCCAACATTGGCTTGAATCCTCAAAATGATGGAAACATCATCCGTTTATTCCTTCCGCCTCTCACGGAAGAGCGTAGAAAAGAGCTGGTAAAAAGAGTGAATGGCGAAGGCGAACACGCAAAAGTCTCTATCCGCAGCATCAGGCGCGACGCTATCGAACAGATCAAAAAAGAACAGAAGGAAGGATTAAGCGAGGATATAGCCAAAGACGGGGAAGCCAGGGTACAGGCCGTGACAGATAAATATATCGCTATCGTCGATCAGCATTGCAAAGACAAGGATAAGGAAATCATGACCATTTAGTCACCAGATTCAGAACATAAGATCTGTACGCTGTTTCTCAATAGACTTAGAAGCAGTCGGTTTTATAAAAATAGAAAAAAGGTGAGGGTCTATCTCCTCACCTTTTCCTTGCTACGCAGTTAGCGTCTCACCTGAAATTTAGCTTGTAGTTTCTGGTGGCCATCCGTGCCTATGAGAAAATAAAGTCCTTCAGGTAGTGTGGCTACTGAAACCGGTTGACCGGGATGGTAGTTGCCCGTCTTAATAGTCCGTCCTGTAATGTCTGCAATACTGTACTGCATGTTGGTTTTTAGTCCTGGCAGACTGATCGCATCAGTTGCAGGGTTAGGAACAATGCTCAATGCTGCTGTCGCAGATTGAAATTCAACGTTATTTGGGCTAGGTTGTAGGTAGGAGTAATAAGTTCCCGTATCAGAGGTATTCGTCAGAGTTTCCCACACCTTTTGATGCGTAATGGTCATTAGCGGAGCTTTATAACCGGGCTTGTACCATTCATAGACTTCTGCGGTATCGATGGCAGTAAATCCAAAAACGTCTACATGTCCAATCAGTATGCGCTTACAACGAAGTACATCGTTAAAAGTGCCGGCAGGTGTGATCAAGGTGCCATATCCGTCAGCTATAACAGAGATGGTTCCCCACATATCGACTTGAATGCCACCGATCGTACCTGAAGATGCAAAACTATCCGTGTAGGAGCTATTATAGGTAAAAGGAAACACCATAGCCGTTGAAGGATCGGTTGAGATTGTATTTCCCATACTGCTGCCCGATCCGTCACTCTGCCAGATGGAGCTCGTTTTTGTCCAGTAATTGTACGTGCTTGTGTCCTCAAAGGAAGCAATATTGGAACCAGGAAAGGCAGTATGGTATGGGGTTGATGAGGCTGCGACGTAATTGTTAGTGGCAGTCATAGAAGTAGAAACAGAGCCGTAGTTCCAGGTTACATTGGCTCCTGAGTTTCCTTCGTAAGCATACACACTGTCTCCCTTAAGAGTGATTACATCACCAGGCGAGGGTGCGTCCATAGAAGTTAGGGTGGGTTGGGCTGATAGCTGAGCTGTGGCGGCAAGTGCCCCCGCAAGTAAAAGTTTTCTCATGATTTTTTATAGTTCGGGTAAATGTACAAAATAGAATGTACATATAGTAATTAATAGTCAGATAGTTGAAATGGTCAGGTTTCCAGACGATCTTTGCCAACCCCTTCACTTACTCTGCGCGTCGCAACGGCATGTTTATAGAAATTATCTCCTCCCCTTCACACCTCCCATCTCCAAAACCTTCGCATACTCTTCAGGCTTTACAGTTCCTACCGACAGCCTCGATAGTCGCACCAGGTCCATCTGCTGCAGCGCTTTTTCCGCCTTAATTGCAGCCAGGGTCACAGGCTTGGGTAGTGCTTTCAGGGGCTTGAGGTCCACCACCACCCAGTTCGGGTCATCAGTGGTCGGGTCTTGATACGCTTCCTTTGCTACAGTGGCAATACCCACTATCGCCAGCCCTTCATTACTATGGTAAAACAGCACGTGATCCCCTTTTTTCATAGCCCTCAGATTATTGCGCGCCGCATAATTTCTCACCCCGTCCCAATGGGTGATCTTATCAGCCACAAACTGTTCCCAACTATACTTGAAAGGTTCTGATTTTACCAGCCAGTAATTCATGAGCCAAAAATAGCAGGATCGGCGAATTGTTAGTGGCAGATCTTTTTAGCACTTATCTTTGCCTCACTTTAATAACCGCTAAGGAGGTACTTAAAGCTGACTTCTTAGAGACTCCTGACACACTTTCTACACACTTCTTACTAATTTCCTGCCTTAAATACCTCCAGAACATGGCTACAACATAGTTATACCACAGTCTCACCATGGATATTATGATATTTTCTAAACAATCTGACTGTCTTTTTTTTTAAGACTGGTTCTCTAAATATCCCAGCCCACAACACCACAGATCGATTATTTTTACGCGATGTCTTATGAAAACAACTCCACCGGCCGCTCAGGCATTTATGCCTTCCGCTGGATAGAAAATGCTCACATCCTGCTCTGGCTCATTAAAGACACCTGCTGGGCACTGGAATGGAAGACTGGAGGAATCATCATGATCATACCCACCGTATTTGTGGCTTTTTACCTCCTTTGGCGCGCAAGACACCACCGCTCAGAATCCTTTCACAACCTCGCAATATGCATCTGGATCGTTGCCAACGCCAGCTGGATGCTCGGCGAGTTCTTCGGCCACGATCTCAGACCCGTCGCAGTCGGCCTGTTTACTGTCGGTCTTACCGTCCTGGCGGTCTACTACCTGACTTTCTTCAGAAAAGATCAACAAAGACATAATGCGGAAGCTACTGCCCCTGGTGTAGAACATAAAGAAAGGGTAGCTTCCAAAGAAAGGGAAACAGTGTAGAAAGCGGTCCAACGCGTAAATGTTTTAATTTGAAACCCGGAAACTAATTCTGCCTGAATACGGTTGTTAGCTCGGAACACGAGGTACCCTTATTAGATTAGCACATAGATATACATTTCGTAACTTCGAAGTAGCTATGCTGACGATAAACATTATCCTCAAAGAACTGAAGAATGTTCCCGTAAGTCGTTTTGAAGATTTATACTCAATCCTGCGATCTTTTCGAGCAAATAGGAAAAAGTCGCAATCTAAGAACAAGAAGATCCTCTCCTATGCAGGCTGTTTTGGTGATTTGTCTGAGGATGAATACAATAGCCTTATTAGTAATAACGTAAGAAATTCCCTCAATTCGACACATACTTCAAACCCACTATCGACAGAATCAGCGTACTGATAAAGAAGATCCTCCACACATCCGCGGGTTCTTTAAAAAACAGTATCCCGATAATCGCCGTGCCTACAGCGCCAATGCCTGTCCAAACCGCATAGGCAGTGCCCAATGGCAAGGTCTGCGTGGCCTTGTACAACAGATACATACTAAGTGTAAGAGAAATGAAGAACCCCCCGATCCAGAGCTTAGAGGCCACGCCGCTGGTTTGCTTCGCCATCCCCAGACAAGTAGTAAAACCCACTTCAAACAATCCAGCTATTATCAGTATCAGCCAATTCATGCACCAAAGATAGCCTCTGCATTCCAGTCCATAATCTTACCGTCCCTCAGGTCCCTCTAGCTTTCGCTCTTGCCTTTGCCTTCGCCCTCTCGTTCCTCAGTCCAGCCTGCCACGAAAGGCAATCTACACAAGTCAATTAACAATTGACAATTGACAATTGACAAT
>JAFAAT010000150.1 GCA_023426425.1 Bacteroidota bacterium
CCCAGGAACAGTGGTAATACTTTCTCGTCAGCCAACTCTGTCTAATCGTTTGCTTGCCAACACAATGCCGAAACCGGTATAGGTAGCGATGTTGATGAGCACTAAAAATACATGCACTAGCCACAAATGAAGTCCTAAAAGCTGATCTAAGACATTGTACAGGCCCCAGTGTAAAAAAGTAATACTCCAAAACATTACCAGAATTGCATTCATCCAGAACCGCCTGGAATTCGAAAGCCTGCCTCCGTTTTTTGTCGTCAGGAGCCGGAAAAAAGTAAATAACCCAAGACAGATAATGACGACTGACATTACCATAAAGAAGTGCGAGTTGAAAACCTCTAAGGGCTGCAGCAGGAGTAAGTTGAGAGTGAAGGCCGAAATTCCGAACAGAAGGAGGATAAGAAAGTTTGTCCTACTTAGAAAGGAGTCCAGTGCATAGTAAAAGTAGCGTATGATCAAAAAATAAGACAACAGACTGAACATCTGATACAGAGCCATGTTGTTTGTGTGACTTATGGCCATACCAAAAGCTATCAACTCCACGAGCACTGTAATACCGAGCAGAGGCACAAACCGCTGCTCCGCAACACTCAGGTGTCGGTAATTGCGCATGCCTGCAATGAATGCAAATAAGATTGTAAGAAGGTATATGACTATGAGGGCACGCATAGCTAGTTAAGCAAATCGGATGAAGCACCGCCAGTTGACTGACAATTAGTTGGACAACCAACGGCATAGTCCAGAACATGATTGCCATTCTCGCCAATATAAACATAATTTCCGTAGGTATCGTAACCGGCTAAGACTACGGTCAAAGCCCCTGCTTTGGTACCAGCGCGCATCCCCTGGTTACCTGCATCTAACCAGTCCTTCGTGTGGGCAAACATGATCTTGAGCCTGGTAATTCTGCCATTCGTAGTATCATTAAGATAGAAGCGCAACTGATCCGCATCGAAGCTTAGGGAACGCAGCTCAAGGGCATTAGAATCGTTGATGCTTTCAAGATAGCTGGCGATCATCATGTTTGCTGTGTCCCTGTGGATTGCATGGGACATGAGGAGGTCGTGATTGGTGATTTTGTTGGTAACCTGCACCTCCACCTGCTCTTTTCTGGATTTGCAGGCGGCCAATAATAACGCAGAAATAAATAAAGTCAGGATTTGCTTCTTCATAAACTATTGAGTTGTTTTAGTTTACAAGATAGCTTTGCGCCCTACCCCACGAAACAGTCAAATAGCGTCTTTTTACCCCCGTAATTTTACCCAAATCCGGTACGCTTTTAAGGGATCAGGGGTCAGTACTTGTTTCCTGATTCTGGTGAAATGCATAAGTTAATGAGGGCAGTGAGTTACCTGATGAGGAGATAAACAGGAATGGACGGTTTGTGTTTCGCAGTGTCCTGAAGGGAAGTCCCGTTCACGAAAAGTCTGATTACTAACGATTGTTTATTGTACACCTCACGGTAATATTTCGCCCCTTGTTATTTAGCTGCAGCAAGTACACACCAGAAGGGAGGCCCTGAGTTTCAATAACTGAGCGAGTGCTACCTCCGATCCTGCCGTCGCGGACTTTTTTGCCGAGATTATCGTATAACCTGTAGAGAGTCTCAGATGGCAGTCCTTCTACAATGATGTGTACAGTTGCCGGATTAGGATACAGTTTAACTGCCAGATCTGGAGCGATGCCAGGTACGTCCAGTATCACTACCGTCATACAGGTATCCTCACTGCCGCAGCCGTTGTAGGCGGTTGCGCATACCGTGTAAGTACCATCACTTGCATAGAGATGAGTGGGGCTAGATCCTGTGGCACTTTGTCCATCACCAAAGTCCCAGTGCACACTGTCGGCGGTGGTGCCGGTATAGCTGAACAGTACTGTATCACCTGCATACATAAAGCTGAATGAGGGCACAGGTACCGGACAGTTGATGGTGATGGTCTGGCAACTGCTGTCGACGCCGCAGGCGTTATACACTTTTACGCAAGCCGTATAGGTACCATTCCCGGGATACAGATGCGTAGGATTGACAGTTGTGGCACTATTACCATCACCAAACGTCCAGCGTACACTATCCACATTGCTCGTACCTGTGTAGAGAAAATTTATCTGAGGCGTGCTGCCACTTGCAGTGAAACTGAAGCTGACAGTTGGAGGGGTACAGCCGCAGGGGTAGCCGAATTTCGTAATGAAGAAGTCGGACTGTCCGCCTTGACTAAACAGAGTGTCCGGACCCGAATAGAGCTGCGAAGCAAACTCTCCGCCCAGGTACAGGCTCCCGTTATTATCACCACAGAGTGCAGATGGCTGATCCCACGCGCCAAAGCTACTTTGCATTGAGTCAAGCCCAGTTAACTGTCCCGATTGGACATTAAATCTGGCAAGAAATACATCCATCCCTTCGTTTGGCACATTAATCAGGGAATCCTCATTGTTGAAAAATAATCTCCCACCATAGCTACCCGCCATTGCAATTTCATTCCCGTTCAAGGCGAGTGCAAAGCAGACTCCTTCAGTTGATGATGAGGGGGCCTTGCCCCAAATCAGATTCCCGCTATTGTCGAGTTTAACCAGGAAAGGAATTCCTATTGGAATAGTGGTAATCGTATTTGTAGTGGTGTATCCGGCAAAACTTTCATTATGTGAAGAATACCCTGCGAAATAGATATTTCCGTTAGCGTCTACTACAGGGCGGGCGACAAACGCTTGATTCCATGGAGGTGAAACACTGCCAAGTTGTGTCCAAATATGTTGCCCCTGAGCATCGAAGGCTGCAGCATAGGCTGACTTTGTAATTGATGTTCCCCCAATAGCGAATGCACCCGCAACGTACTGGCCGGACATGTAGAACCTCCCGCTATTCTCATCAAGAGCGAGTTTTGCAGTTACATTAGTGCCAACAGGCACTGACATATCAAGGCTTATTACAGAGTTGATATTACCGGAAACATCGTACTTCAGGATATAAGGTCCAAGTGAAGGAAGAATAGTGCTACTACCAGCAATTAGGCCGGCATTAAAAAACCCGAAGAAGAAGACATTACCTTGCTGATCAACATCCATATCCATGAACCTGTACCTGTTTGTATAAGCCTGCGACACGGTATCAGGCTGTGGCATCCTCAGCCACTGATAAACTCCGTTCGTGTCATACTGCACCAGGAACAATCTTTTCGCAGTAAAGGGATGCAAGGTATCAGAATCAAACTTTGGCGGCGTACTCATAAAGC
>JAFAAT010000183.1 GCA_023426425.1 Bacteroidota bacterium
GAGTAAAGCCTCGGAATAGCAATCTCCAGTATCATACCAGGTAGCCCGGAAAACATTTCAGGCCCGCCGCTCACCATGATGTCTTCAGTATAGAATGCTACCACGTACACGGAGTCACATATCTTTCCCACAGCCTTGCGGCATTTGTAGTTTGCAATCGTGCGCACTTCATCCAGTATCTTCCACTGCATCTTCCGCATACTGTCCTCCACGAGGAACTTCTCCTCAAACACCTGCTTGGCAGCGGTTACTTTCCGCTCATTGAAGTCAGTGAAGACGATATTCTCAGAAGCCGGTGCATTACCCCACATCATCTTTACCGGGTTCTCCGGCGGTCTTCCCGGTTTGTACAGGCTGTTGGTAGTCGTAAAATGATAGTCAAACCAGGTGGTGTTGAACTTTGGCAGGTTCGGCTTGATCTTCTCCATCCAGGTACGATTCTCATCGTCTATCATATCGTCGATCTGCCGGTGAAGGTTCACCTTCCTCTCGTACTCAATGGTTCCATGGGCAGTGTACTGGGCAGTGGCAGCACCCGACAGCAGCAATAAAAAAATAAGGTTCAGACAGCGCTTCATAGTACTACTTGTTGATAATAATGGTTGCATCTTCTTCAGGCTTTTGCGCCCCGGCATTGGTTTTTGTAAAGTTCCAGATCAGGCTCAGCAGACCGTATCTGCGGATGGTGTTATAATCGCGCTGGGTTACTGTATTGCCAAACCCCGTCCTTTGGAAGCCGATGTTCTGGTCCAGGATGTCGTTCACATAGGCACGCAGCTCCAGGTTGTCACCCTTCAGGAACTTCTTGCTGATATAGCCTGACCAGAGTATCACATTGTTGTTGTTGTCGAAAGCTGCAACCTTCTCGCGGATGTTCCAGTTTACTTCAGTACCGATCTCAAACTTGAAGGGCAGTTGCACATTTGCATCGAAGTTGATGTGATAGGTGAAAAAGTCTGTGGTTGTATTGTTCACACTTGAAGTGTTGTAGTTGTAGGTTGCTCCGGGTCGTAGGCCAAAGTTGTATTTCTTCTCCTTGTCATGATTGAAGTCGAGGCTGAGGCTGTAAGAGTTATTGAAGCTCTCATTCCGCAAGCCGTTCACGTAGTTCACATACCTGCCCATGTTTACATTACCCCAGAAGCCTGCACGCAGGTCCAGTTTTCTGAATTGCTTTCCCCAGCCGCCATAGCCCCAGCCATTGTAGTTGCCATCTACGTTGATATACTGGTAGAATCTTACGCGGGAAGGATCGATAGTTTCAGAGCGGCTGATGTCGTTGTCGGTGAAGTTCACGCCTGCACCCATATAGGTATAGGTGCCTGTAAAAACCTTGTAGTTATTATAGCGCAGGTTGAAGCGGTGGTTGAATTCCTGCTCGAGTGAAGCATTGCCTATTGCAATGTTGAGAGGATCAGTATTCTGTCGCAATGGCTGTATTTGTTCTATGGTAGGCTGCTGAGTGGACCCGTTGTAGTTGAATGAAAACGACTTTTGCTGCGCCGGACGGTAAACAAAGGACATCCGTGGGAAGAAGTTATTGTAGTTCCGGTTGATCTGGCCAAGACTTCCAAAGCGGTCAATCTGCTCAAACTGTGTAGACGCGACAGAGCCACCAAAGGAAAAGTTGAGTTTCTTGAATACAAAGCGAAGGTTTGATCCTGCGGAATGGGTCAGCACATTGAAATCATACTTGCTGCTAAACAGGCTGTCCGCCACATCAAACGCACCATCAGTAGCATTAGGATTATACGATACCCTGTTTGCAAAGCTGTTGTTGATAGTGAGGCCATAGTTCACTTCAGCAAACATCACCTTCGTGATCGGCTCGGTATAAGACGCATTCCCGGTCAGCTGGAAATTGCGGGAGTCATTTTCTTTAAGCTGGTTCAGGGACACCTGCATTACCGTATCTACAAAAATGTCACTCTCCGACTGAAGCCTGCTGTCCCCGGTAGTTTCGCGGAAGCGTTCATCCATGGTGATGGATAATGTACGTCCCTGTTTGCTGAACTTCTTCCGGTAGGCCAATGTTGCATTGAAGGTCCTGTTGATCGCATCTGTACTTATTCTCCTGGTGTTGCTATTGAAGATATGCCCGCTGGTGTCTACTGATTCAGTGAAGTAATCCGTGAATGTCTGTGTATTTGAATAGCCAGCATTGGCCGTAATCTTCAGATTCGAAGTAGAGTCAAATTTCCATTCAAATAATCCATCAACACGGTGACGCTCGCCGGTTTTGAAAGCCGAGTTCCTTTCATTTGTATAGTATTGCGAAGAGTCGAGGTTGTACTGTGTCAGTGTATTACCCACTTCTTCGATGGTGTTCTTGCCATACCGGTAATTGTTGCTGAGGTGAATCTTATCAGCCAGCCATTTGTTGGAATAGTGCAGTCCACCCGTCCAGGCCTGGGGTAAACCCTGGCCATTATAGTCTCCCTCCCAGCCAACGAACTCATTATCGTAGCCGCCCGACCTGTAGGAGAACATCATCCCATCGTCCGAATACTCAGTAGTTACACTGCTGCTACCACCATACTTTTCTGCATCACGCCAGCCCATTCCCAGCTTACCAGTGTTAGCTGCAATCCCAAACGCTGCCAGCTTTCTTTTCCCCTTAAAGGCATTGAGCATTCCCTGGTTTTCAAAAAATCCGTCAGTGCCGCCGCCTGCAATCGCCTTTCCAAAAAACCCTTTCTTCATATTGTCCTTCAGCTGTAGGTTGATGGTCTTCTCCCTGATGCCATCGTCAATTCCCGTAAACTCTGCCTGATCACTCTTCTTATCAAAGACCTGCACTTTATCCACTGCTTTCGCCTGCAGGCTCTTGGTCACAACCGCAGGGTCATCCGTAAAGAACTCTTCACCATCCACCAGAATCTTCTGCACTTTCTCTCCCTGTGCTATTACCTCTCCTGTCTTACTCACCTGCAGTCCCGGCAGCTTTTTCAACAACTCTTCCACGGTCGCATTCTCCCTCACACCAAAACTATCAGCCACGTATTCAATGGTATCTCCCTTGATCTTGATAGATCCCAGTTGCTGCTTGAGCACAAACTCGCTCAGCAAATGACTCTTGGATACCATCGGTATTGTACCCATGTCCACCACAGGATGTTCAGTATCCACAGTGACAATATCTATGTAGTCAGCAAAGCTTGGAAAGGTGATCATCACCAGGTACTGTCCCGCATTTGGTGTTGCCAATGTGAAGCTTCCATCCTTGCCAGTGCGTGTGTAGGTTTCAAGGATAGAGTCAGCAGCTCTTATTAGTGTCACGGAAGAGTATTGCAGCTCAAATGCATTGAGCGTGTCTACCACTCGCCCCTTTATAGCAAACTGCTGTTGGGCAAACGTTGTGATGGATAAAAACACCACAATCAGGAGTGCAGGGATCTTGTACTTCATAACTTCATTTTACCAGGGAAGGCAAAACAAAAGTTGAAGTATTTTCTAATACTTCATAGCTCATAGATGTTAAAATTTTAAAAGGGGTAGAAAAAAGGGGTAGATTTTCTCTACCCCTCAAAACTGTTATGGTTGATTTGTCTGTTGCCTGTGCAAAGCATACCGGGATTTGTTGTCGTCGAATCCCAACGCTTCATACACATAATCCTGTGCAACCGTGCGCACATTCAGCCTATTGATGTTGTTGTTTTCCGCACTCGGGTTCACCCTGTTCGAAAGGAAGATGAATACAACACCAGTCTCAGGATCTGCCCATCCGGCAGTGCCTGTAAAGCCCTGATGCCCGAATGCATGTCCGCTCACCCTGTCACCCGCAGGACCACCGTCGCCATTGTTGTTTGCCGGCTTGTCAAAGCCAAGGCCTCTCCTGCTGATGCGTGAGCCATAGGCAGTAAATTTCTTTACAGTCGACTCTTTGAAAAACCTTTTGCCGTTATAGTTTCCGCCATTCAGCAGCATCTGGTAAACTGCAGCTACATCCTCGGCTGTGCCGAAAAGACCGGCATGACCAGCAACTCCGCCAAACAATGCCGCTCCGGGATCATGTACATATCCCTGCACCAGTTGATGGCGAAACGTAATGTCATTCTCTGTAGGTGCAATCTCACTGGCAGGAAACTTCTTTAAAGGATTATACGTCAACCGGGTCAATCCCATAGGCTTGTAGAATGTCTGCTCTACATACTGATCGATTGGCTTCTTTGTGATCGCTTCCACCACTGCGGCCAGGAAGTAGAAATCCAGATCGCTATACACATATCTCTTCCGGCTATCAACTGGGCTCTCCAGTATTTCCTGCCAGATTTTCTGAGGGTAGTCATTTCTCAGGTAGAGATTCCTCGCTACCGGTACATTGTATCCTTCCCTCAGCGTGGAGCTATAAAGGCTTGCTGAGGGCCTTCCATCTTCCAATGTCTTTGTATAAAACGGTATCCACGCTTTCAGACCACCTTCGTGCAAAAGCAGCTCTCTAATCGTGATACCACTCTTGTTAGTGCCTTTAGTCCAGCTCAGGTAATGCCCTAATGTCTTGTCAAGATCAAGTTTTCCCTCATCGTACACCTTCATTACTGCAATAGTAGTAGAAAGCACCTTCGTCATTGACGCCACATCAAACATGGTACTCAACTCCACCGGCTGGCTTTTACTATAGTCATAATAACCAAACGCTTCGTCGTAGAATATTTTGCCGTCCTTCGCTGCCAATATGCGTGCTCCGGGAAATGCCCTGCCTACAATGCTACGTTGCATAAACATGTCCAGCTTTTCCAAAGCCACCTTACTTACAACACCAGCATCTTCCCTGAACGCAACCTTCCGCAGATTATTTGCTTTTGAAGCTGCAGGCTGTGCCTTTACATAAGTTGTTTCTGGTTCACTCACTACCATTCCCGGGCAAGGAGTCACAGGCAGCCTGCCTTTTGCTTCTTCATGGCCCAGTAAAACTTTTGCCATAGCTGACTGTGTGATGGAATCATCTTCATACCCCACCATTGCAGAGCGTGCATCACAAAAGTTCTTCAGCAGGTAAGGATTACCCATGATCACGTACACCACATTCTTCTTCTGCTGTATATTCTTCAGGAAAGACATTTGCTTTTGGTCCAGTCCATAGAAACCATTGCCTGGATAAAAGCCCATGTTGTGCACAACCACCAGGTTCACGTCATTACTGGCCATACCGTCAGTAACTCTTTTTACTTCAGCGTCTGAACTGCCCTTAGGCATCCAGCTGAAACGAAGATCAGGAATAGTATTTCTCAGCTCGCGGAACAACGCACTTTCTGTTGCATTCACACCTATATAGCCAACCTTCGCATCTCCCCGGTTGATCCTTCCGATCAATCCATCAATATCACGCACCCTGGTAATTGCTTTTTCAGCTATCGCTTCCTTTACGGGCTCAATATCTTTATTCAGATCTGCAACCAGGTTTACTGTGCTTATGGACTTAGACTTGTTAAGTCCTGCATCATGCTTGGCAGCAAGAATCATCTTGACACTGTGCGCCAGGCTGATTTCCTTTACCGTTCCTTCTTCCAGCGCAGCCTTGATTTTATTGATGGCAACAGGTACATCCTGTGAAAACAACAGTACATCATTACCTGCCATAAATGCTTTCAGATCCACTTCTCCGGGAGCATAGTATTTTGCCACACCCTGCATATTCAGCGCATCAGTAAATACCAGCCCTTTAAACCCAAGCTTATTTTTCAACAACTTTGTAACCGTATTCCGAGACAGGGTTGTAGGCACCTTCGCTTCGCTTTCCAGCGAAGGAACTTCCAGATGCGCAACCATCACGCTCTGTACTCCAGCCTTAATCAGCGCCTTAAATGGATAAAACTCCAGGCTGTCCAGTTGAGCCATGCTCTTACGAATCACGGGCAGGTCCTTGTGAGAATCCACATCAGTATCTCCATGCCCCGGAAAGTGTTTGGCAGATGCCATCACACCATTCTTCTGCAGGCCGTGCATATAGGCGGTTCCAAGTTTTGCAACCAGCTTCTTGTCTTCACCAAACGACCTTGCATTGATCACAGGATTATTCGGATTGTTGTTCACATCCACTACCGGTGCAAAGTTCACATGCACGCCAAGCCTCTTGCTTTGATCTGCAATCGCTGCACCTACTCTGTAGGAAAGCATCGAATCTCTCGTTGCTCCTATCATCATCTGGCGTGGAAAATCCCGCACACCAGTGAGTCGCATGCCCAGTCCCCACTCCGCATCCATTGCGATCAGCAGTGGCACTTTCGACATCGACTGGTATTTATTCGTCTGCGTAGCCTGACTCACAGGATCTCCCTGCATGAATATCAGTCCGCCAATTTGTCCTTTGTTTATTAGTCCTGTAATCTCTGCCTCGTTGTATTTCGGTCCGCCGGAATAAGCAGCAACCATAAATAATTGCCCTATCCGCTCTTCAGTAGAAAGCGTGTTGTATACACTGTCCACCCAATGACTTTTAGCCTTTTGAGCAGCAGTTAATTTTAAATCGTTATCGGTCGGTTTAGCTGAAAGCAACAAGACAGCAGATGCCAGACTAAATGTGTAAATCCCTCTCCATAGCATATATACAAATATAGCTCAAAGGGTGTTAAGCACATCTCAAAAAACGTAACCGCAAAGCCTGGAAAAGCTCTGCGGTTTATGACCCACTATGTGCATATCATTGAAGAATGGAATGCAGTACAAAACTCTTGTGATTTCCTTAGGAATTTCACGATCTTCATCAGCCAAAAACATGATTTAAATCATCGCTTCCGGCGCGCCGGAATTTCACCAGTCCTGATCAAAAACTAAATCAAGCAACAGAGCACCTTCAGCGGAGGTCCAGAGGACGTCCAGACACCTGCAACGCAGTGAATTTTATGTTAAGATCTATTTAGGCGCGGCATTTCGGTGAAGTCCATATTAGGGCTAGTCTCAGGTCTTTCACCAGTGCTTCAGCCGTCGATCCAGCTCCTGCTATTTTCAACCTGATTCATCATGTAGCCTGATTATCTTTGCACGCAATTATTCCAGATATCTATGCTCACAGCACGGGAAATCCGCCAGCAGTTCCTCGACTTCTTTCGTAACAAAGGTCATCACATCGTGCCCTCGGCACCTATTGTGATCAAGAATGACCCTACCCTGCTTTTCACCAATGCAGGCATGAATCAGTTCAAGGAGTTTTTCCTGGGCGAAAAAGAAGCCATCAATAAACGCGTAGCTGATACACAAAAATGTCTCCGCGTCAGCGGCAAGCACAACGACCTGGAAGAGGTAGGCGTAGACACCTATCACCATACCATGTTCGAAATGCTGGGCAACTGGAGCTTTGGCGACTACTTCAAGGAAGAAGCCATTGCCTGGAGCTGGGAATTGCTCACTGCGGTCTATGGCATTCCTAAAGACCGCCTTTACGTGACAGTGTTCCAGGGCGATGCATCTGAAAACCTCCCCGAGGATGATGAGGCCTACAACTTCTGGAAACAGTGGATTGCAGAAGACCGTATTCTTCTCGGCAATAAGAAAGACAACTTCTGGGAGATGGGCGATACCGGACCCTGCGGACCCTGCTCAGAGATACATGTCGACTGCCGAAGCGTCGAGGAAAGAGCCGCAGTAGATGGCAAATCCCTCGTCAACGCCGACCACCCCCAGGTCATCGAAATCTGGAATAACGTATTCATGCAGTTCAACCGCCTCAAAAACGGTTCATTGGAACCCCTCCCAGCCAAACACGTGGATACTGGTATGGGCCTCGAACGCCTGGTCCGTGTTCTTCAGGGCAAACAGAGCAACTACGACACTGATCTTTTCACGGGAACCATTGCAGAGATTGAAACCATCACTGGTAAGACATACGGTTACTCCGACGATAAATCAGACGTGGCGTTCCGCGTCCTTTCAGATCATATCAGAGCTATCTGCTTCACCATCGCTGATGGTCAGCTGCCTTCCAATACCGGTGCAGGCTACGTGATCCGGCGAATCCTACGCCGTGCGGTCCGCTACTACTACAGCTATCTCGACTATAAGCACCCGCTGCTTCATCAACTGGTTCCAGTTCTTGCCGGGCAATTCAAAGACGTTTTCCCAGAGCTCTCGCGCCAGGCAGACCTCGTTACACGGGTGGTGAGGGAAGAAGAAGATGCCTTCCTCCGCACCCTTGACAAAGGCCTTAAGAAGATAGATGACATCATTGAAGACACAAAGCGCAACAACACTACTGTTATCAACGGCAGGGCTGCTTTCGAACTCTACGATACTTACGGCTTCCCTATCGACCTCACCCGCCTGATCGGCTCAGAAACCGGGCTTACCGTAGACGAGCCTGCTTTCGAAGCAGAGATGAAGCAACAGAAAGACCGCAGCCGTGCAGCCACTGCACTGGATACCGACGATTGGGTGGTCCTTCAGGACGGCTCTAACCGCTTCGTTGGATATGACAGCCTGGAAGCTCAGGCTAGCATCCTGAAATACCGCCGAGTAAAAACAAAGGGCAAGGAGTCCTATCAGCTAGTACTCGATATCACGCCGTTTTATGCAGAAAGTGGTGGTCAGGTAGGCGATACCGGGGAATTGATATTCCCCACCGAAAGCATACAGATAATCGATACTAAAAAAGAAAACGACCTGATCATTCATTTTTCGGAAGCCCTTCCTGAAGACCCAACGGCCCCTGCGCTGGCTAAAGTAGACTCCGCGAAACGCATTCATACCGCAGTCCACCATAGCGCCACCCACTTGTTGCATGCAGCCCTTAGGTCTGTGCTGGGTACCCATGTGGCACAAAAGGGATCGCTCGTAAACGAAGAACACCTGCGCTTCGACTTTTCTCACTTCTCCAAGGTAACGGATGAAGAGCTAAAACAAATAGAAACCCAGGTAAACGAAAAGATTCGTGAAAATGTAGAGGTGGTCATTCGCGAAATGAGCAAGGACGAAGCCCTTGAGCTTGGTGCCATGGCCCTGTTTGGTGAGAAATACGGAGATCGGGTGCGTGTAGTCATTATGGATCCCGGGTATTCTGTCGAGCTATGCGGTGGCACCCATGTAGGCTCCACCGGTCAATTGGGTCTTTTCAAGATCAAGCATGAGTCTGCAGTTGCCGCCGGCATTCGACGTATAGAAGCTGTTTCCGGTAAGGCTGCGGAAGAGTACATTGAAGAAAATCTCCAACTCCTCCAGGAGATTAAAGCTTCTCTCAAGAACGCAAAGGACCCCCTCAAGGCTATTGAAAAACTCCAGGAGGAAAAAGGTCAGCTGGAAAAGCATGTAGAAATGCTCGAAGCACGGCAACTGGTTGTGATCCGCAACGAGGTACTCACCAAAGATGAGATCATTAATCAGGTAAGCTTCATTGGCGACATAGTGGAAGTAGGCTCAGCAGACGCGCTGAAGAAGCTGTGTATGGATGTAAAGCACCATCTGAACGATCATCTTGTTGTGCTTTGTGCCAACATCGGTGGCAAACCATCAGTGGCTGTAGGTGTCGCTGAGACTGTCGCAGCAGCAAAAGGTCTGGACGCTGGCAAGATCATTAAGGAACACGTAGCACCCCTTATCAAAGGTGGTGGTGGAGGCCAGAAGACGCTAGCAACAGCAGGTGGCCAGGATGCCTCTGGTCTAAAAGCAGTGATTGAAAAGGTCAGGAGTTTGATTTAACTACCCTTGAAACTTCAAGTGCACATGTTCATTCAATAAATTTGCCTTATGCCCTGGTACGTCCTTTACACAAAACCCAAGAACGAGAAGAAGACTGCTCAGCTTCTCCAGGAAAAGCAGATCACGGTGTACTGCCCTATACAGGAAACCATAAAGCAATGGAGCGACCGGAAGAAGAAGGTTGCAGAACCACTTTTCAGGTCATATATATTTGTGCATCTGGAGAACTATGAAAAAGAACAAGTTGAAGTACTCACTACACCGGGGGCGGTTCGCTTCCTCTGGTGGCTTGGGAAGCCGGGCATTGTTCGCGATGAAGAAATCCAGGGGATTCAGGAATTTCTGAATCAGTACAAAGGCAGCAGGATTGTTGTGAGCGTAAAACCAGGAGACGACGTGCGGATCACTGAAGGTCCATTCAAGGAGCAGTCAGGAAAGCTCATACAGGTAAAAGGTAACAAAGCCTACCTACAGCTCCGGTCGATCGGCTGGAATATTATGGCTGAAATACCTGTAGCTCATGTCCGCGCAGACAAGGACTCAAAATCCGACCTTTAATTTTGCACCTTAACGTCCAGGCTTTCGAATGCTGAGTTGTTGGAGATAAACTCTGGTACGAGGTCTTTCATCAGGGCAACGGTCTCGAAAGTGTAGTGCATCTTTGCACAATCAATCAACCTATCTACCTTGTCAGAAACATCTGAGAAATCATATTCTCTTACCTGTGCGATAG
>JAFAAT010000192.1 GCA_023426425.1 Bacteroidota bacterium
GAGAAATTTGCGATTTTAACCGGTCCGACCGGTTTGAATTTTGAGAAGGATTACTGTCTAACCCTTTTGCTTTCTCGCTGCCGCTTTCCGCCTTAACGCTGTCGCATCTGCCCCTGGTTGCTTATGGGTATGCATCTATTTTTGTGGAATGGCAAAGCTAACATCCTACACTTTTCTCAGTCTGAATGGTTACTACAAAGGACTAAACGAGGACATTTCGTGGCACCGGCATGGAGAAGAAGAAGCGGAGTTCTCG
Source organism: Bacteroidota bacterium (assembly GCA_023426425.1). Lineage (GTDB taxonomy): Bacteria > Bacteroidota > Bacteroidia > Chitinophagales > Chitinophagaceae > JAFIGV01. The sequence continues at coordinate 257 of JAFAAT010000192.1, forward strand.
GCCCATAGTTTGCAGGCCGGTAATATGCTACTCTTTGGAAGAGTAACCTATGAGCTGATGGAAGCATTCTGGCCCACAGAGGAAGCGATGCATCTCTACCCCATAGTGGCTGAGGGCATGAACCGGGCAGAGAAGATTGTCTTTTCCCGGACACTCGAAAAGGCAGATTGGGACCACGCGCGGGTGGTAAATACAGACATGATTACCGAAATCAGGAGGCTAAAGCAAGGCACAAAGGACATGACACTTCTCGGTAGTGGTGATGTGCTCAGGCAACTGGCGGAGCACGACCTGCTTGATGAATACTTGTTCATGATTGACCCTGTGGCTATAACAGATGGAGTTTCTGTCTTTACGGGCATGAAGAGCATGCTCCACCTGAATCTCGTAAGCAACCGTGTCCTTAAAAGCGGAACCGTGTTGCTGACTTACCACCCGGTTACACCTGAGGGTAAGCTCTAGGCAAAATGGTGGGAGACGGTTGGTTTGTTCACCGCCTCCCACTGTCCCGAACTTTTTATCTCTAAACCTTCACCGTCTTCCAGGTTCCCCTCCTGAAAAGCAGGATGGCTACTATGGCTATTGCACTCTCAGCGATGGAAATGGCCCAGAACACTCCTGAAGGTCCGCCCTTGAAAGTTACCGCAATCAGGTAAGCCAGTGGAATCTGGAACAGCCAAAAACCAAAGAAGTTCAGAATTGTAGGCGTTCTTGTATCTCCGGCACCATTGAAAGAGCTGGAGATAACCATACCATAAGCGTAAAAAATATAACCAAGGCATACAATCTTAAGGCAGAGTGTACCGAAATACAACACTTCCCGGTCCTGGCTAAAGAAACCAATGATGGGTTCGGCAGCCACAAAGAACACGACGGTAATGAAACCCAGGAACAGCATATTGAAGAATGCAGTTCGCCAAACAGACCTTTCCGCGCGCTCCGGCTGACCAGCGCCCAGGTTTTGACCCACCAGTGTGGCGGCTGCATTGGCCATACCCCATGCCGGAAGAATGGCAAATACAATGACTCTGATGGCAATGGTGTATCCTGCCAAAGCGTTACTGCCGAAATCGGAAAGAATACGGATCAGGAAGATCCAGCTTGCAGAGGCAATCAGGAATTGAGCCGTACCCCCTGAGGCAATCTTCACCAGATTGGCGATGATGGGCAGATCCAGATTCATGTGGGCTGCACGAACCCGGATGATCCCTTTGCCTTTGAACAGGTGATAAAGCTGGTATAACACTCCAGACCCTCTTCCTATGGTCGTGGCCAATGCTGCACCTGTAAGCCCCAGGGCTGGTATAGGTCCGACGCCATAGATCAGTGTGGGACAAAGAATGATGTTCAGGATATTGGCCAGCCAAAGTGAACGCATGGCGATGGAAGCATCACCGGCACCACGAAAGATACCGTTGATCATGAACAGCAGCATGATGACGAAGTTGCTGCCCAGCATAATCTGTGTGTAGCGATAGTTTTCTGCTACCAGCTTTTCATCAGCACCCATGAGCAGCAACAGATCTTCCGCGAACAAGACACCAATCACACTTATAAGCAGAGAGACACCCAGCGAAAGGTAGATGGCCTGCATACCGGCGTGTGCTGCACCATCAGGGTTCTTTTCACCTATTCTCCGGGAAACGACAGCTGTGGCTGCCATACTGAACCCGATGCCTACTGAATAGATGATGGTGAGCATGGACTCTGTGAGACCTACAGTGGCCACTGCATCCACGCCTAGTTTGCCAACAAAGAAGACATCGACTACTGCGAACAGGGATTCCATGATCATCTCAAGGATCATGGGAATAGACAACATGAAAATGGCGCGGTTGATGCTACCGGTCGTGAACTCTTTTTCTTCACCGGCTACCGCTGACTTAAACAGACTCAGATAATATAACAGACGAGGGGTCCGTTTGACGCTATGCGACATAAATTGAATTATAGTTTTGGTTATAAAGAAATGATGCGACGGAGGTAGTCCGTCCTGGCGAGTAGAGAGGCCTGACTGATCAGGCAGAAATTAGACAATCATGGTTCGTAGAAATAAGCGGCTGCAAATGTAATGGAAAAATTCACTTCGACAATAATTGAAGGGCGTTTAAAACTGTTTCTTTGTTTTTGCGTGTCTTTGTTCTTTTGAAATTGAACGTTTGAGAAGGGGACACCTATACAATCCGTCGGTGGGGCTATCTTTGCGAACCCATGAGCAAACCAGTAAACATCCTTGCAATTGAGTCTTCCTGTGACGAGACCAGTGCTGCGGTTATTCAGGACGGGAGGGTTTTGAGTAATCTGATTGCCACCCAGACCATTCATGAGCAATATGGAGGTGTGGTGCCTGAGATGGCTTCAAGAGCGCATATTCAGAAGATTGTACCTGTGGTAGATAGTGCGCTGCAACAGTCAGGAGTGGAGAAACATGAACTCTCTGCAGTGGCTTTTACGCAGGCACCAGGGCTGATTGGTTCACTGATGGTGGGCGCCTGTTTTGCAAAAGGTTTTGCACAGGCGCTGAAACTTCCGCTAATTGCCGTGCATCATATGCAGGCACATGTACTGGCACATTTCATTGAGGATCCCAAACCTTCATTCCCATTTCTATGCCTCACCGTTTCTGGCGGGCACACACAGGTAGTGCTTTGCAGAAGCCATCTGGATATGGAGGTGCTGGGCGAAACAATTGATGATGCAGCAGGTGAGGCTTTTGACAAGACAGCCAAGATGCTGGGGCTTCCCTACCCCGGTGGGCCCTTAGTCGATAAATATGCCCGTGAAGGCGATCCACATAGATTTGCATTCCCGGTTTCGGATATGAAAGGATACGACTTCAGCTTCAGTGGAGTGAAGACTTCGGTTTTGTATTTCCTTCAAAGGGAAAGAAAAACAGACCCGGAATTCGTACAAAAGAACCTGCCCGACATTTGTGCATCGGTACAGTACACCATCATCAAAATGCTGATGAAGAAACTCAGTCAGGCAGCAGCAGATCTGAACATAAAGCAGATTGGTATTGCTGGAGGAGTGTCAGCCAACAGTGGCCTGAGAACTGCGCTACAGGAAGCTGGAAAACAAAACGGGTGGCAGGTGTATATACCCAGGTTTGAATACTGTACAGATAATGCTGCGATGATTGGGGTAACCGGCTACTACAAGTTTCTGAAGGGGGAGTTTACAGATCTTACCATCACTCCTTCTGCGAGAGCTGCCTGGACATGAGTAATAGCTATTTTGAATTTAAACAGTTCCGTGTGGAGCAGGATCGAGTGGCCATGAAAGTGAGCACCGATGCCTGTATACAGGGCGCGTGGACACCTGTTACCTCACAACAACGTACGGCGTTGGATATCGGTTCGGGCACAGGGTTG
>JAFAAT010000220.1 GCA_023426425.1 Bacteroidota bacterium
ACAACGATCCGCTGCGCGTATTCACCATAGTATTTGAGGAAGATGTGCCAGTTCTGAAGGTGTCGGGAGAAATATATGGTGGGCTTACCACACTCGCTGAGTATGGGGATTTCCATTTTGTCACCGAATTTAAATGGGGTGAGAAGAAGTATGAGCCCCGGCTGGAGGCGAAGCGGGATAACGGGATACTTTACCATGCCTATGGTCCACATGGAGCTTTCTGGAATGTCTGGATGAATTCGCAGGAATTTCAGGTGCAGGAGGGAGATATGGGAGATTATTTTGCTTTAGGTCCTGCCGGAGATGTGCATGCGGTGGACAGTTTTGCAGATGGAGAACAGGGCTGGATTTTTAGTCCATTGGCTCCGCAACAACCATTTGGGGATGGGGGCGTATCGGGACGATGCCGGAGAGGCCGGAATGCAGAGCGGCCACATAGTAGCTGGAACACGCTTGAGCTCATCTGCTTCCAGGGAAAGAGTTTGCACCTGGTCAATGGAGAGGTGGTGATGGTGGTAGAGCATTCGAGAGTCAGGGCTGGTGGAAACTTTGAAAAGCTCGATCGGGGAAAGATCCAGATCCAGTCGGAGGGAGCGGAGGCCTATTACCGGAATATGCGGATAAGACCTATTACAGCCTGGCCAGAAGCTTATACACAATACTGAACAGTAGATGTAGCTACATCAATTAGAATAAATAGTATTTCTTCTTTTGAAAGGAGTTGTTCCCAATTGTTGAATTTATCCGTCAAAAAGTTAGGTTCTTTTGCACCTTGAATAGATACTTCAGATAGCAAATGACCAAATTTAGCTTTAAGACTACAGCATTTTTTGCATCATTTTTCCTGCTTTTACAAACGGCTGTTGGCCAGGAAGCCAGCTTCAAAGGACGTGTGGTTTCCGACCAGGACAACCAACCTTTGCCTTCCACAACTATTACTCTAGAGGGCACCTCTTATGGTGCAGCAGCTGATGACCAGGGAGCTTTCCTGATTGAAGGCATCCCTGCCGGCAGGTACAAAGCTGTAATCAAACTAATGGGCTATGAGACGCAAACCCAGGAACTGAGCCTGGGAGAGGGGCAAACAGTAGAACGCGTCTACCGGCTGGCATCTGAAGCACGTTACCTCGAAAGTGTTGAAGTCTTTGGCGTGCGGGATAAGCAGCCGGAGAAACTGGATGCAATCACCCGTCTGCCACTCAAGCCTAGTGAACAGATACAGAGTATTTCTGTGGTGTCGGAGAAACTGATCCAGCAACAGGGGGCGTTGACTGTAGCAGATGCTACGCGAAATGTGCCGGGTGTGTATATCTATGCTACCTATGGCAATATGCGGGAGAGCATCTCCTCCAGGGGCTTTCGCGGAATTCCGGTCCTGAAGAACGGGGTACGTGTGCATTCTGACTTCAGGGGACAAGGGTTTGTGACTGATCTGGAAGGTGTGGAGAGCATACAGGTATTGAAGGGCGCCAATGCCATTACCATGGGCACAGCAGGTGATCTTGGTGCTCCGGGCGGTATTGTTAACATAGTAACCAAGACACCTAAGTTCCACCAGGGAGGATATGCTTCATTGAGAGTTGGCAGCTTTGGACAGGTGCGCCCTTCGTTTGATGTGTATGGACCCATGAATGCTTCCAAGACATTGGCATTTAGGTTGAATGGCGTGTACGAGTCCAGTGGCAGCTACCGTGAGGGAGTTTCCCTGGAGAAGTTCTATATCAATCCTTCACTTGAATGGCGTCCGGATGATAAGACATCCTTCATCTTTGAAATGGACTATCTGAATGACAGCCGCACTCCTGATGCCGGGACGATCAACCTTTCAAGAACAGAAAATGAAATCTATGAGTTGCCTTTTAGCAGAAACCTGGGCTGGGAAAACAACAGGGCCATCTCGAGAAACCTTACCTATACTGCGCGTTTTAAAAGAGAACTGAATGACAAACTGTATATCCGTGCTGCATGGTTTAATTCTTCACTGGATGCTGATGCAGTGACCACTACGCTAACCCAGTTTAGCAGTAAGTCCGGTGAGTTTACCATGACACCCAACATGGTGCAGCGCTCTATAAATCACAATGGCTCGCGTACTGACAAGAACATGGTGCTGCAGCTGGATCTGGTGGGTAAAGATGTGGAGACCGGATTCCTGAAGCATACATTCCAGACTGGTATAGACTTCCGCAGTGTGAACCTTGCTCAGCGTTCTTACAAACCCATCATTGTGGACACGGTCGATGTATTTGGACCCGTGAACAATAAACTCCCTGCAGACATTGAAGGATTTGCCGCACCGGCTGAAGTAAAAAGCAACGATGTGGCCATTGGTGTGATGGCGCAAGATGTGATTACCGTAACCAGCTGGTCAAAACTCTTTCTGGGTGCAAGATTCAGCTCTACCCAAAGCACAGCTGTGGATGGTACAGGTACGGAGCGTACCACAGCGATCAATCCTCTTGTGGGAGTGATGATCTCACCGGTGAAGCAGATCAACCTGTTTGCATCCTATACCAACAGTACCAACCCACGCAGCGCCTCCTATATTGACAAGGATGGAAATACCCTGGGCAGTGAGCGCATTGATCAGCTGGAGGCTGGGTTCAAGTCAAGCTGGCTGCACAACAGGCTGCGTTTTAACGTGACTGCCTACCAGATCAACAACAGGAACATGAATATCCGTGCTGTGGAAGTAGATCCAAGTGGAGTGGTTATCCAGCTGCCGTATTATTTCAAAGGCGGTAATGATGAACGTAAAGGGGTGGAAGTGGAACTGGCGGGTCGCATCCTGCCAGAGCTGGAGCTGATTGCCGGATATGCCTATATAGATGCACGCTATAAGGAGCATACGACCTTTGTACAGAACTCTAAACCCAACAACACACCTGACTTTACTGCCAACTTCTGGATCAACTATGCTCCAAGAACAGGTAAGCTAAAAGGCCTGTCTATTGGTGCGGGTGCTTACCATATCAGTGAGCGTCCGAACAATGACTGGACACAATCGGGAGTAGACTTCCATGCGATTGTGCCTGGTGCGGCACCCTGGTATATGAAGGCGTACACCACGTTCAATGCACAGGTGGGATATACCTACAACGCTTACAGCATCAGACTTATTGCAAACAACATCACAGATGCAGTGGGCTATAATGCATACAGAACATCTTTCATCAACAGGATAGACCCCAGGAACTTTGCAGCAATCATCAGCTACAGGTTCTAAGACAATAAAGAATGGATCGTTGAAAAAGGAAAAATGAAGAAACAATCGGGAGTAAGGAAATTCATTAACGACATACACCTCTGGCTGGGGCTGGCGAGCGGATTAGTATTGTTTGTCGTTTGCCTTACAGGCACCATCTACACTTTTCATCATGAGATCGAAGAGCTGGTGGAGCCTGAGAAGTTCCGGGTGCAGGTGGTGTCTGGGGCAGAGAGAATTCCCGCATCAGCACTCATACCGCGTTTGGAGCAATCGCTGAAGGGCAAAGTCACGGCTATAGAAATACCTGCTGATCCTGCAGGCACGTATAAGGTGACAGTGAAAAGCGCAGCGCCAACAGAGCAGCAGGCAACAGGAAAAGGCAAAGCGGAGACAGCAAAGAAAGCTGGTAAAGGCAAGGACAGGGGGAAGACCTATTATATAGACCCCTACACGGCGGAAATGAAAGGAGAGGTTGGTGGCGCGACCCGTGAGTTCTTTACTACAGTAATGAAGCTGCATCGCTGGCTGCTGATGGAAGGAGACACGGGGAAACATATTGTGGGCATAGCGACCATCATCTTTGTGCTATTGACCATTAGCGGATTGGTGCTTTGGTTTCCGGCGAGGTTGCGCAACTGGAAGCAGGGGTTGAAGATCATGTTCAGTGGGAACTGGAAGCGCATCAATCATGATCTGCATAATACACTGGGCTTTTACTCGTTTATACTGCTGTTGATCATGGGACTCACAGGGTTGTGCTGGTCGTTTGAATGGTACAGGGATGGAGTGAGTAAGGTGATGGGCACCAAGGTATTTGCAGGCAGAGGAGAAAAACCACTGGCCTCTAAAGCCCCTGAAACTGCGGTAAGTATCAATCCAGATCAGGCATTGGCAGTAGTTGCTACAACATTTCCCTATCAAGGAACCGTAAGGCTTTCTATGCCGGAGGATGCTGAAGGCAGCTTTGTGGCCTCGAAGTATAAAACGGGGTTCTTTGCGGGTGCAGCCACAGACAAGCTGCAGCTGGATCAATACACGGGTGAGCCTCTGAAGGTCGACAGGTTTTCAGATAAAAAGCTGAACGAGAAAATAGTGGCGTCAATCAAGCCACTTCACCTTGGGGAGATCTATGGAACATTTTCCAAGATCCTGTACTTTATAGCGTGCCTGATTGCGACCTCCTTGCCGGTGACAGGCACGATGATCTGGATCAATAAATTAAGGAAGAAGAGGAAGAGTGGGAGGAAGTCTGAGCAGAAGGCGGTGGCAGACCGCAAAACGGCGCATATACTTGAAGCGGTGTAGCAGAGAGACGCCTTGGGG
>JAFAAT010000232.1 GCA_023426425.1 Bacteroidota bacterium
CCGGTGAGCCTGGAGCGTGCGGAGACCATTCCGAGTGGTTCGACTGAAAGCACGGAGATCGAAAACACTGAAATTGAACCGGTACCTCAAATCCCTAATGAAGAGTGGGAATAATTCCCTGGATGCATTTTGTAGAACCTGCAATCTCGACGTTCCTGTAAGATGAGTTATAAGGGGAAGATCATCAATGATCCGGTATATGGTTTTATCCGGTTTCCGGAGGCGGAGTTGATGCAGGTGATTGAACATCCCTGGTTTCAAAGACTGAGGCATATCCGGCAGATGGGGATGGCACATCTGGTGTACCCCGGGGCTACACACACCCGTTTCCACCACTCCCTCGGGGCTTGTCACCTGATGGAGAAAGCGCTGGAAGAGTTGAAGCTAAAGGGAGTGATTCTTTCCAGGGAAGACTGCATTGCAGGGCGGCTTGCCATACTATTGCATGATATTGGCCACGGACCATTTTCCCATGCGCTTGAACATTCGCTAGTGGAGGGTATTCCGCATGAGACGATCTCCCGGTTGGTGATGCAGCGCCTGAACCAGGTATTTGATGGCATGCTCACAGATGCTATCCATGTATTTGACCAGGAATATCCCCGGAAATACCTGCATCAGCTGGTCTCGAGTCAGCTGGATGTAGACCGGATGGATTACCTGAACAGGGATAGCTTCTATACTGGAGTTTCTGAGGGGGTTATTGGTTACGACCGTATCCTGCAAATGCTTACTGTGAAGGACGATGAGCTGATGGTGGAGGAGAAAGCAGTACACTCTGTGGAGAAATTTATCATTGCCCGGAGGCTGATGTACTGGCAGGTATATCTTCATAAAGCTGTACTTGGCGCAGAGCAACTACTGGTCAACATCCTGAGGCGGGCGCGGGAACTTGCCAGGGAGGGTGCCGAACTGTTTGCCACGCCTGCACTGCGGTATTTCCTGTACCAGCAGCTGACCCTTGCTGATTTTCAGGAAAACCCCGAACATCTGGACAGATTCTGCGAACTGGATGACTCAGATGTATTGATAAGTATAAAGGTGTGGCAGGAACACAGTGATCCTATCCTTTCCCGGCTTTGCGACATGATGATGCAGCGCAGATTGTATAAAACCATTATTAGCTCCGCTTCGCTTGATGAAATTCTCGATGAGAAGAGAACAATGCTGAAAAAAGCCGGAATGTCTGACAAGATGGTGGAATATCTTGCGTTCAGCGGCCAGACGAGTTCAAGTACCTATAATACTGTAGATGAGAAAATTACCATTGCTCTGAAGAATGGCAGAACCTGCGACATTTCTGAAATAGAGAATGCGCTGGTAAACCAGGCACTTGCCAGACCCGTACATAAAAACTACATTTGCTTTGTTCAACCCTGACCATCAGCCTGTGATCCTGCCCAGGACATAGCTTTAAAAAGAAAGGGGCGAGATTGTAATATCTTTTGCATGCAGTTTACAGCGCTACAGATAGCGACCCTCATAAAAGGGAAGATAGAAGGAGACCCTGAAGCTAAAGTGAGTCATGTAGCCAAAATCGAAGAGGCTACAGAAGGCTCGCTAAGTTTTGTCGCCAACCCCAAATATGAGGAATACCTTTGCAAAACCAGGGCCTCGATCATTATTGTCAATGACAGTCTTCAGCTCGATCAGCCTGTTGCCACTACTTTAATCAGGGTAAAAGACGCCTACAGCAGCTTTGCTTTCCTGCTGGAAAAGTATAACGAAATCATCTCCAGGAGCGGTAAGCACGGTATCGAACAACCTTCCTATGTGTCTAAGACCGCGTCAATGGGAAAGGATGTGTATATCGGGGCGTTTACCTATATAGGTGAGAATGTCATCATAGGAGACAATGTTAAGATCTTTCCCGGGTGCTATATCGGGGATAATGTGGTGATTAATGAAGATTCCAGGTTGTACGCCGGTGTAAAGGTTTATGATGGTTGCTCTTTGGGTAGCCGTGTGGTGGTGCACTCCGGCACAGTGATCGGGGGCGATGGATTTGGCTTTGCACCTCAAAAGGACGGTTCTTATAAAAAAGTGCCCCAGATCGGTAATGTCATTATTGAAGATGATGTGGAAATCGGTGCCAATACAACAATCGACCGTGCGACGATGGGCTCTACCTTTATACGCAAGGGAGTGAAACTGGACAACCTCATTCAGATTGCACATAATGTCGATATTGGCGAGAATACGGTCATAGCTGCGCAAACGGGGGTGTCCGGAAGTACTAAGGTTGGAAAAAATTGTATTATCGGCGGACAGGTGGGCATGGTAGGTCATATCCATATTGCGGATGGAACGCGTATCAATGCACAGAGCGGGCTTTCAAAATCCGTTACTATCCCGCACCTTACGCTGAATGGCACACCGGCATTCGACTATAAAAGTTCTCTGAAAAGTCAGGCAATTTTTAGAAATTTGCCCGAATTACACCAACGCCTTCTGAAGCTGGAAGAGACCATAGAGGAACTGACGGCCTTATTGAATCAAAATATTTCGGTGAACAAGTGAGTATAGCAACGTTACCTGAAACAGAAGCCAGGATAAAAAATTGTGACATCGTGCAGCAAACTGCCCAGAACCAGCAAACGCTAAAGGGAGCTGTTACACTTTCGGGTGTAGGACTCCATACAGGAAAGGAAGTAAACATGACCCTCAAGCCAGCAAACCCTGGCTTCGGAATACGTTTTCAACGTGTAGACCTTCCGGAAAAGCCCGTGGTGAAGGCTGATGCCGATTATGTCACAGATACTTCCCGCGGAACTACGCTGGAGTACAATGGCGCCAAGGTGAGCACCATTGAACACCTGCTGGCCGCCCTCGTCGGAATGAGCGTTGATAATGTACTGATCGAGATGGATGGCCCTGAAGTGCCTATCATGGACGGCAGCGCCAAGGAGTTCATAGAAGCTATAGACAGTGTAGGCGTTCAGGAGCAGGAAGCAAAGCGTATTGTCTATGCTATCGACCAGAATATCCACTACTACGACCCTGTTAAGAACGTAGACATGCTGGCGGTGCCTTCCAGCGATTACCAGATCACGACACTTATAGATTTTAACTCTCCGGTACTGGGCACTCAGCACGCTACTTTGAAACATCTTTCAGAGTTCCGCGACGAGATTGCTCCCTGCCGTACTTTCTGTTTCCTGCATGAACTGGAATACCTGCTCGACAACAACCTGATAAAGGGTGGCGATGTGAGCAATGCCATCGTGGTGGTAGACAAAGTGGTGAGCGGTACGGAACTGGAAAGACTCGCCAAAGTATTTAATAAGCAAAAGATTGAAGTAAAATCCGAGGGTATCCTCAATAATATACAACTGCATTTCCCTAACGAGCCGGCAAGACATAAGCTACTGGACGTGGTGGGCGATCTGGCCCTGGTGGGGCATTCCATCAAAGCGCATATCATTGCCAACAGACCGGGGCATGCGTCCAATGTGGAGTTTGCCAAGAAGATCAAGCAGTATATCAAGAGGAATAAGCATCTCTCTGATGTGCCTCAATATGATCCTAACCAGCAGGCAATCTATGACATCACCCAGATCGAGAAATCCCTTCCGCATAAATATCCTTTCCTGCTCGTAGATAAGATCATTGAGCTGAGTGATAGCCATGTGGTGGGAATCAAGAACGTCACTTTCAACGAACAATTCTTCCAGGGTCACTTCCCGGGTAATCCTGTGATGCCGGGCGTACTGCAGATAGAAGCACTGGCTCAGGCAGGAGGAATTCTTGCACTGAATAATTACAGCGATCCTCAGAATTACGATACGTATTTCATCAAGATTGACAAGGCGCGCTTCAAGCATAAGGTGATTCCAGGCGACACGCTCATACTGAAACTGGAATTGCTGAACCCTATACGCCGGGGTATTTGCGAAATGAAGGGAACAGCTTACGTGGGTAATAAACTGGCAACTGAAGCTGAACTGGTTGCCCAAATCATCCCAAAAGATAAAAAATGATCCACCCTCTTACTTATATACATCCGGACTCCAAAATTGGTCCGAACGTAAAGATTGATCCTTTCACCACTATCCATAAAAACGTGGAGATCGGAGAGGGCACCTGGATCGGTTCCAATGTCACCATCATGGAAGGAGCGCGGATTGGCAAGAACTGCCGGATATTTCCGAGCTCGGTAATCTCTGCAATACCCCAGGATCTTAAGTTCAAAGGAGAAGAGACACAGACCATCATTGGCGACAACACTACTATACGTGAGTGCGTAACCATCAACCGTGGTACTGCAGACAGGAACAAAACTTCTATCGGCAACAACTGCCTGATCATGGCCTATTCACATATTGCGCATGATTGTGAAATAGGCAATAACTGCATCTTTTCTAATAATACAACGCTGGCCGGCCATATCACTGTGGGTGATAATGTTGTTCTGGCCGGATTAACGGCCGTGCAGCAGTTTGTGCGTATTGGCTCCTATGCGTTTGTAACCGGCGGCTCGCTGGTGCGTAAAGATGTGCCTCCCTTTGTAAAAGCAGCACGCGAGCCCCTCTCCTATGTAGGCGTGAATTCTGTAGGCCTGAAAAGAAGAGGATTTACCCTGGAAAAGATCAATCACATTCTCGATATCTACCGGATTCTTTTCGTTCGCGGATATAATGTATCCAAAGCCCTCAGTATTATCGAGACCGAAATTCCTGTATCCGATGAGCGTGATGAGATAATCAGCTTCATCCGCGAAACGGGTCGCGGTATCATGAAAGGGTATATGCGCCGCAATGAGGATCTCTCTTGAACATATCAGCAAAAAGTTTCAGCGGCACTGGATATTCAAAGACATTAACTGCTCTTTTTCTGCACCCGGCAGCTATGCACTGCTCGGCCCCAACGGAAGTGGAAAGAGTACACTACTGCGTGTAATTGCTGGCATGCAGGCTCCCTCTACAGGGAAGCTCACATACCAGATTGGAGGAAAGCAGACAGAGACCTCAAAGGTCTTCAGCCATATCTCCTTTTGTGCTCCCGGAATGGACATCGTGGAAGAGTTCACGTTGAGGGAATTCCTGAACTTCCATTTCCGGTTCAAACCTCTGCTAGCCGGCATATCGATCAGCGATCTTATTGCCCTCATGGGACTCGAGGAGGCAGCAGACAAGCCTATTGGTGACTATTCCTCGGGGATGAAGCAGCGGGTAAAGCTAGCCCAGGCTATCTTTGCCGACACCCCTGCCCTGCTGCTCGATGAACCCTGCACCAACCTCGATGAAGCCGGTGTGACCCAATACCGCTCCTGGATCGGACAATACACCCAAGGCAGGCTGGTGATAGTAGCCTCCAACGACGAGCGGGAGTACTCCTTCTGTAAGGAAATTCTTCGGGTCGAAGACTTCAAATAGATTTTCTTTAGATTTACCGTCAAAAAACTGCTATGGCTATAAACATACCCGAGGGGCTGAACCATGTGATGCCCTACCTGATACTTCAGAATGCAGATAAGTTCCTGGAGTTTGTAAAAACCGTATTTGGGGCAGAGGAAAACAGCATGCACCGCAACGAGGATGGCACTATCATGCATGCGCAGGTGAAGATTGGCGATAGTGTGCTGATGTTTGCAGATAGCCGTCAACCCTGGATGCCGATGCCGGCAGGTATGTTTATTTATGTGGCCAATGCAGATGAAAGCTTCAGAAAAGCGCTGGACGCCGGGGGCACTGTGGTGATGGAACTTTCAAACCAGGACTACGGCAGAACCTGTGGGGTGAAAGATCCTTGCGGGAACACCTGGTGGATTACCTCGGTTTGATGTGAACGCTACCTTCCCCATCAGAACAGAACAGTTGAGACCAGCCTTGATGTATTTACTAAGTCCACTCACTTAAAGAGAGCTCCATATGCACTTGTAGCCTTCCAAAGTTGGTACCTCATACCTTACCGAGGTCTCCACGAGTTAACGCTGGACAACCAGTTTTACGCTTCGATGCCTGCCATCCCCGGTGCTCACCAGTACAATATACAGCCCCTGCGGCCAGGTGTCAGTGAGGATCGAGAGCCTGTCAGACGCTACTTCCTTATGGTATACACGCCTGCCGCTGGCATTCAAAATTGTTACGGTAAACAATCCTGCAGTTTCCACCATCACCGCTCCCGATGCAGGATTAGGA
>JAFAAT010000288.1 GCA_023426425.1 Bacteroidota bacterium
TGTGTTTCAGAGGCATCCATGCAAGGATGGCAAACATAATAATTGCTCCGAAGCCTGGTGCTGCACGCAGCCAGCCATACCCCACCTCACCGACCTCCAGTATGTCTCTGGCGAATACTGGAAGCAAGGCTGTTGCCCCTCCAAATAAGACTGCAAACATATCCAGTGAGAGCGCTGCAAGGATAAGCTGCGTCCTGAAGACAAACTGCATTCCTTCCTTCAGGCTTTGTAATATTGGCTCCCTCACTTTCTTGATCACCTGTTGTGCAGGAATAAGAATCACTGATACCAGGGCAATTAGTTGGGTGACTACCACCACTACCAGGCTAACCGGAATGCTAAAGAATCCTATAAACAGACCTCCTGCCAACGGTCCGATCACAGCTCCCATCTGTCTTGAGGTACTGCTCCAGGTGGCAGCATTTGCATATAGCTTCCTGGGCACAAGCAGTCCGAGGATGGAGAATGAAGCAGGGCTCAAAAATGCCCGGATCATACCATTAAGGAAGAAGCCGGCATAAATCAGGTTGGTAGTCATTGCCACGCTGATCATTCCCTGACTTGTAACGCTACTCAGGACTATGTAACCGATCGAGAGCAGGAGATAGGCAAGTGTGCATTGTAATAGCACCATTTTCTTTTCTCTCTGCTCGACGAAATGGCCGGAAACAAGAGAGAAACCGATGGCGGGAATGGCTTCAAACAAGCCAAGCTTTCCGATAGCCCAGACATCGTTGGTCAGGTCATAAAGCCAGTAGACGAGGATAGTATTCTGCATGAACAGCGACAGTATGATGCAGAATCTCTGGAGAAGATATTTGCGAAACAGGGTGTACCTGAGCGCCCTGTTCTTGAGGATGAATTTAATGGTGAACCGCAACTGGGACAATTGGCCGGCAAAAATACCTGTAATCCAGATACGAAAATTTACCAGTATTCCCGGTATGACGGTTAATTTTGTTGCCAGTGAACCATAGCAGTATCATCTCTACCAGTGTAGTGCAGGCCCTTCAGGAACTGAAGGTGAATAAGCTGCGAACCTTCCTCTCGCTGCTGGGTATTACCATAGGCATCTTTTGCATCATCGCAGTCCTCACTGTAGTCGATAGTATGAAAAATAATATCAAGGAGGAAATGTCCAGCCTTGGTAGTGACGTTCTATACGTGAGCCGCTGGCCCTGGATGGACGAGGGTGGCGAATATAAATGGTGGGAGTACTGGCGCAGGCCGAGCATGTCGCCCAAAGAGCTTAAGGACATCCAGTCTGGCGTGCCCGGTGCACAGATGGTAACGCTCTGCCTTACGCTGGGCGGCAACGATCTTAAGTTTCGGGATCAGGAGATATCGGGTGTGGCAGTATATTCTGTGACGCACCATTTTGACAAGCTTCAGAATATTGATGTTGCTGAGGGCAGATACCTGAGTCAGGCAGAGGTGGATGGTGGTACTACAGTAGCTGTTATAGGTAGTGAGGTTTATCAGTCACTGTTTCCGGGAGGTGTTGATGCGTTAGGCAGAAGTGTCACCCTGAAGGGACGGAAGTTTCAGGTGGTGGGCGTACTGAAGAAAGTAGGGCAGAATATGGCAGGCTTCGATTTCGATAATGGTATCATCATTCCTTACTACGCGGCAGCAAACTTCACGGACTTGCTTTCGCTGAACAATGATCCTTTTATTATGGTGAAGGCGCGGGCTGGGAAAAGCCTGGCTGACCTGAAAATAGAAGTAGAAGGTGCTTTGCGAAGAGTAAGGATGGTGCGTCCGGGAGAAGGGAACAACTTTGCCATCAACCAACTTAGTGAGATCACGAAACGCCTGGACCTGCTGTTCGGCACAATCAACTTCGTGGGTTGGATCATTGCGGGCTTTTCATTGCTCGTGGGTGGGTTTGGTATAGCTAATATCATGTTTGTTACGGTCAAGGAAAGAACCAAGGTAATAGGCCTGAAGAAGGCCATAGGTGCAAGACCCGCCAGCATTTTGATGGAATTTCTGATTGAGGCGGTGACGCTTTGCCTCACAGGTGGACTTATAGGTATCCTCATTGTCCTGGGGTTAAGCCTGGTGCTTACCTACGGGCTGGACTTTCCAATGACTTTGTCTCTGAAAAACTTTATTATTGGTATTGGAATATCCGGACTGGTGGGTGTGGCAGCGGGCTTTATTCCGGCCCGCGCTGCAGCACGACTCGATCCGGTGGTTGCAATTCGTTCACATTAAGGCACATGGAAAAAAAAATTCTCATACTCGACCAGCAGCGTATTTCATTGAAGCTAGAGCGAATGGCTTACCAGATATGGGAAAGCTATAGTCATGAGACTGAATTGATCATGGTTGGGATTGATGGCACAGGGTATGTGGTGGCTGCCCGCCTGGCGGCCCGGCTATCGGAGATCAGCCCCATTAGGGTTGACCTTGTGCGCCTGACCATCAACAAAAGGCTGCCACTTTCAGAAGACATTGTACTGGACAAGAACCTGACCGGGAAATCTGTAGTGCTGGTAGACGATGTAGCCGACTCGGGGAGAACCTTATTGTATGCACTGAAGCCGATGCTGGATTACGAACCCAATAAGATTCTTACTGCTGTACTGGTGGACAGGAAGCATAAATCTTTTCCTGTTTCCCCGGATATTGTGGGACACTCGCTGGCTACTACATTACAGGAACATATTGAAGTAAGTGCGGAAGGGGATCAGATTACCGGTGCCTACCTGAGCTAAGATTGACAAACACGAAGGCGAATTATTGTATTTTCGCCGGCAATCTTCAATACTATTTATTGTCAATGTCTTATACGCTAGTAATACACGGAGGTGCAGGGAATATCACTCCCTCCATGATGGATGCAGAACTGGAGCAGGCCTATGCAGACGGACTCAGGATCGCGCTGGAAAAAGGCAGCAAAGTGCTGGCGGGTGGTGGTGCAGCGGTCGACGCTGTGGTGGCCGCAATTACTGCGCTCGAGGATAATCCCCTGTTTAATGCAGGGAGGGGTTCGGTGTTTACAAAGAAGGGATTGCATGAAATGGATGCTGCTATCATGGATGGGAGCAACCTTGGTGCCGGTGCAGTAGCCGGAGTACGGAATATCAAGAACCCGATTACGCTGGCCCGGGAAGTGATGGTGCATTCGGGCCATGTATTCCTCAGTGGTAATGGCGCGAGCGAGTTTGCCCTGAACCAGGGACTTGAATTTGCTCCTGATGACTATTTCTTCAATAAAGAGCGCTACGATCAGTGGATTGCGCTGCGGGATAGTGATTTCTACCAGCTAGACCATAAAGGAGACAACCTCAAGGGTGCAGGTGTTAGTACCGACCATAAATTTGGTACGGTGGGGGCAGTGGCCCTGGATAGCTCTGGAAACCTGGCAGCAGGAACATCTACCGGGGGAATGACGAATAAGCGTTTTGGCAGGATTGGGGATAGTCCGGTGATTGGTTCGGGTACCTACGCGAACAACCACACCTGTGCAATTTCCTGTACGGGGCATGGGGAGTACTTTCTTAGAGGTGTTGTGGCCTATGATGTGTCCTGCCTGATGGAATACAAGGGCTATTCCTTGAAGGAAGCATGTGAGCTGGTGATCAAAGATAAGCTGGTGAAGATGGGTGGAGAAGGCGGTCTTATTGCCGTGGATAGAAATGGGAACTATGAGTATTGTTTCAATTCTGCAGGAATGTATCGCGGGATGAGCAACGACAGGGGGGAGACGGAGGTTGCATACTACGGAAGTCTAGGCTAGCGAAAAAAACAAAGGCTGCACCTGTAAAGATGCAGCCTTTCTCATTATACACAGATTCTTTATTGGGCTATTTTGTAGGCTATGTCCACATGTCCGCGCTTGAAGAATGGTTTTCCTTCGGCGGAAAAGCCATAGAACATGCGGTAGTTGGTGCCTGCAGGCATATTCAGATTAGCATAACTGATTCCAAACCGTTGAATTGCAGCAGGTACATGTATAGACCTAAGGTAATACACTTTCTTGGTATTGTCAACCAGAAGCAGCTTTAGGTTGACCGGCTGAGTGGCAAAAACCTGGATGTTCTGGGTGTCGGCAGCTGGGTTTGGGTAGATCTTGTCAAAAGTGACTTCGCTGACCTGATAGCCTGTAAGGTTTATGGAGTCGAGCGGGGCGAAGGCATCGAACACCCAGTCTGGCCAGTCTTCGTGCGCCTTTTCATCTGTGGTATTGCCGATGCTGCCCAGGTAGTTGCCGTTGATATCGTACCTATGGTAGCTGGAAAAATTGAAACTCTGAGCAGAATGGTCTTCTTCGTCCTTATCTTTTTTACAACCTACGAAAATGAACACTAACAGGGCTGCTGTTAATAATTGCCTCATGACAGGAAAAATTTACTGCAATATATAATTTCCTCGTCCTTTTTCTAAGTATCGGTCTAAATTTTATCTGGCAGCAGCACGTCCTGGTACTCAGTCTTGCGTTGTATGACTGCATGGGCGAAGGTGCAAAGAGGTTTTACCTGGTAATTGTTTTCGCGGGCATAATTGATGACTGCGGCTACGAGCTGGTTACCGACGCCCTGACCTTTGAGTGATGAATCTACATTGGTGTGCAGG